>JARRPE010000237.1:0-7433 GCA_037383205.1 Methyloceanibacter sp. | reverse complement strand
AGATCTGCACGGGTAGGCCGGTCGCGGGATCCAGCGGCGTGGTCGGATATTCCACCACGAAGGCCACCATACCGATCATCAGAAGCGGCGCGGTTTCACCCAACGCTTGCACCAGGCCAATGATCGTCCCGGTCATGATGCCCGGCAAGGACAGCGGCAAGACGTGGTGACCGATCAGCTGCATCTTCGACGCGCCAACCCCAAGGGCCGCTTCGCGGATCGACGGCGGCACCGAACGAATGGCGGCGCGGGTCGTAATGATAATAGTCGGGAGCGTCATCAGCGTCAGCACCAGACCGCCGACCAGAGACGCCGAACGTGGCAACCCGAAGAAGTTGATGAACACCGCAAGGCCAAGCAGACCGAACACGATGGACGGCACGGCCGCGAGGTTGTTGATGTTCACCTCGATCGTGTCGGAGATCTTACCCTTGGGGGCATACTCTTCGAGGTAGAGCGCCGCGCACACGCCTAAGGGCACGGCCAGCAAAACAACCGTAAGCATCATGAAGAAGGAGCCGATAAGCGCGACGCCGAGGCCGGCGGTCTCCGGACTGCTCGAGGCGCCGTTCAAGAAGAGACCCGTGTTGAAGCGCTTCTTCATCTCGCCCTTGTCGACCAATTGATCGATCCAGGAGATCTGCTGATCGCTCACCGCGCGGCGATCGCTCGGCGTCTCGCGGTCGATCGATCCCTTGAGCAAAGCGTCGGCATTGTCACTGGCAAGGAGCCAGACGTCCTCCGTCGTGCCGATGATCGACGGGTCGCGCAGGACCATGTCGCGCAGCTGAACATCGACGCCGCGGGACAACAGATCGTTGGCCGCACGGCGCTCCTTGCGATTATCTGCGTCGACGCCGAGTTCCTTATAGAGCGCTTCGCGCGCCAGCTTGACATAGTTCGCGCGGAATATTTCGTCGTCCGCATCGGGATTGCCCGAAGGATTGATTATGTCCTGGCTGAACGTGACTGGCAGCTTGATGGAGGTCTGCAGGAATGCGGACCAGCCTTGGCTGAAGATGGACCCGAACAGGAAGACCAAGAAGGCAAGCGCGAAGAGAATCGCGGCAACCCCGTAGGCACGAAACCGGCGCTCGGCCCGATGCCGCTTGCGCAGCTTTTTCTGAGCGTCTTCGCCTGTGAAGGACGCGAGGGAATCGGTCTGGTCAGTCATTATTCGTACTGCTCCCGATATTTGCGCACGATGTAGAGGGCGTAGACGTTGAGCGCCAAGGTGATGATGAACAGCGTGAGGCCGAGGGCGAACGCCACCAATGTCTGCGGGCTGTTGAACTCCAGGTCGCCGGTGAGCTGGCTAACGATTTTTACGGTGATCGTCGTGACCGGCTCGAGCGGGTTGAGCGTCAGGTTGGCAGCAATGCCCGCCGCCAGCACCACGATCATGGTCTCGCCGATGGCGCGCGACGCCGCGAGCAGCACGGCGCCGACAATGCCCGGGAGGGCCGCCGGCAAGATAACTTTCTTGATCGTCTCCGACTGGGTCGCACCGAGGCCGTAAGAACCTTCGCGGAGCGACTGCGGCACAGCGTTGATGATGTCGTCGGAGAGCGACGACACGAACGGAATGATCATGACGCCCATAACGATGCCGGCGGTTAGCACGCTGGATGCGGAAATCTCGAGCCCGATGTTGAAACCGATGTCGCGAAGGAGCGGACCGAAGACCGACAGGGCAAAGAAGCCGTATACGATTGTCGGGATGCCCGCGAGAATCTCAAGCACCGGCTTGGCGAAGGCACGCACCTTCGACCCTGCATGGCCTTCCGCCTGCCCCACTGTCGCAAAGCGTGGATCCCAGACCGTCCCGAATAAGAAGTCGAACGGCGAGACGAACTGGAAGAAGTGAATGGTTTCGAACAGCACCGACAACACGATGCCGACGGTGGTGAGAACTGCGACCGTCGATGCCAAGAACAAGCCCGAGCGCATCACGGTTTCGGTGATATTGCGGGCGCGCAATCCCGTACGGATGCGCAAGTAACCCCAGGCGAACCCGAGCGCGGCGACAGCAAAACACGCGCTGGGAAGGATCAGCCGGCTGGTGGCGCGCGCCGAAGCCAGCTCGTCGGCGGCCGCAAGCACATTCCGTTCCGGATCGGATCCCAGAACCACGCTGTGCCGGCCGAGAACGTCGCGCGCATCGGAGGGAGTGACGAATCCGTACCGGGCCTTGCGCACGACCTCGTACTCTTCGGGGGTGAGCTTGGGCAGGCCGTCGGCGATCGACTCGACCACACTCATGCTCAGGGCCTTCTCGGCGTCCGAGCCCTGCAGGACCTGCGGCCCGAGCTCCTGCATGGCGATGTATCGGGTCACCGGCCGCTCCGCGACGCCCCAGGCGGCAAGCAGGGTAATTGCCGGAAGCACGGTCAGAATGACGAGGTAATAGCCGTGGTAGGTCGGCCGCGAGTGGAGCGTTCGCTGTTCACCGCCGCAGACTTGGATGCTGCGCATGCGGCCGATGAAATAGGCGAGAATGCCTAAACCAATGAGTATGGCAAGTATCGTGAGACTGGACACCCGACGACCCCCCTCAGTCAGTCATTCTAAGTCTTGGCGGTCCCTTGCTAGGGCCGGCCGAGGGATCGGCAGCTCAGGGCTCGCCGCTCCCGCGGTCGGTCATTCCAAGTCTTGGTGGCCCGTTGCAAAGGCCAACCGAGGGAGCGGCGGCGCGTTGCACCCCGCTCCCCCAACTTTTGGCTCAGTCAGACGAGGTCGTCAGCATTACATGCTGAGGACCTTGCCCTCCTTGACTTCCTCCTGAAGAGCCTCGAGCTCGTTCTCTGGCAGCGGGACGAGGCCATAGTCGGCCAGCGGGCCGTCGGGGCCGATCATCTTCTCACTGGTGAAGAACTCGACATACTCCTTCAGACCGGGGATCACGCCGATGTGGTCCTTCTTGACGTAGAAGAACAGCGGGCGGGAAACCGGGTACTCGCCGGAAGAGATCGTCTCAACGGACGGCGTAATTCCACTCATGGTGGCGACCTTCAGTTTGTCGGTGTTGTTCTCGTAAAACGAAAGGCCGAACACGCCAACGCCTTCCGGGTTTGACTGAAGGCGGGCCAGGGTCTCGGTGTAGTCGCCGTCGAAGACTTCGCGGGTGCCGTGCTTCTCGCCCGGGATATAAGCGACGATCTTCCAGTCCGGAAGCTTGTCGTTCACGTCCTTCCAGGTCTTGTTCGGGTTCTTGACCATCTTGCCGTCGACGGGAACTTCCTCGGCGAGAGCGAGGTAGACGTCCTTTGGCTCGAGAGCCCAGTCGGCCTTGTTGACATCCGTCGCGAACACGATGCCGTCATAGCCGAAGCGAACGGGGATGATATTCTTGACACCGGCCTCGGCACAGGCCTCGATCTCGTTGTCTTTGATCTGACGCGAAGAATTCGCAATGTCGATCGTCCCCTCGCCGACGCCCTTGCAGAATTGCTTCAGGCCAGCGGAGGAACCGCCGGACTCGACGACAGGCGCCTTAAACTTGGAGTAGGTCTTACCGAAATCCTCCGCGACGATCTGCGCATACGGCAGAACCGTCGAGGAACCTGCGATCTGAACCTGATCACGGGCGAACGCGGGGCCGCCCGTGCACAGAGCGGCGACGCCGAGCGTCGACGCTGCGATAGCAAACCTGTTCACAATAAAACTCCCTTGGCTTGGATGTCGGCGCTCGGAAAAGCGCCTGCGCTGGCGCGCCCTACGCCGCCAGCTAACGGGCACGGTAGTTGCCCTCCACCATCGTTTTATGACGCTGATGATTCGCTATTATGACAGCTTAAGCCGCTGATTTATAATAGGTTCAGGTGTTGGTGGCTGTGGACAAAGGCGCCCTGTTGCCGGCCGGGTATGACTCGTTAAGCATGATCGTGAAGGTCGAGCCCCGTCCCGGTTTGGAAGCGATCGCCAATTCGCCGCGATGCCTATTGAGAATGTGCTTCACGATAGCGAGCCCCAAGCCTGTCCCGCCCTTTTCGCGGCTCGAATCGACATCCACCCGATAGAATCGCTCCGTCAGGCGCGGGAGATGTTCGGCCGGAATACCCGGGCCGTCATCGACCACCGAGATCGCGAAACGTCCCCTCGCGTGCGGGTTGAGCGAGGGAATGTGTTTGGCTTCGATCCGGACGGTGCCGCCCGGCCGGCCATATTTCAGTGCGTTCTGCACGAGGTTTTGGAGCACCTGCAGAAGCTCGTCGCGATCGCCGCGCACGATCGCCGGCTTTGCAAAACGCTCAACCTCCAAGGTCGTCTTGTTATCGGCGGCGAGCGGAGAGCAGCGCATCGATCAGCCGGGTCATGCGCGCGGCCTGCTCCGCCATGATCGGCAAGAACCGTTCGCGGGCCGCTTCGTCCTCCTTGGCCGAACTTTGCAATGTCTCGATAAACCCGCGCAGCGAGGCGAGCGGCGTGCGCATTTCATGGCTGGCGTTGGCGATAAAGTCCGTACGCATCCGATTGATGCGGTCGCCCTCGGTAAAATCACGCAGGAGGACGAAGATATCGCAATCCGGCTCACCTTTGCGGACCAGCGGCGCCACGGTGGCTTCCACGCGACGGCCTACAGGCACGCGCTCGGCGTAGAGAACCGAAGCCGCCCGGCCGGTTTGCGGTGCGGCGCTGACCGCATCGAGAAACTCGGGCGCGCGTATCAGCGAGGAAATGTGGTTGCCTTCCCGCAAGGCGGGGAAGAGCCCTTTGGCCGGCACATTGAAGAAGACGACCTGCCCGGTGGGGCTGAGAATGATGCCGGGGTCGGGCAGTGCATCGACCACTGCCGACATGAGCGACCGGCTGCGATCGACAACGCGGGACGGGGTGAAGCTTGCCTCTTCCTCCTGATCGGTCTCTTGATGAGGAAGCAGCAGAACGGCCGCGACGAACCCGGCGAAGGATGCCAGGGCCAGTCCGACGGAAAGGTCCCCCAACGCCACGAGGCTGGCCATGATCACGGCCACGATGACGGTGAGCCAGAACGACGACCACAGCTTCCCGGCCAGAGCGTTCAGCCCACGCTTGACGACCTGACGCGCATGTGAAGCGCGGCGTTGCCGCAAGGCCCGTACATCATGTTCAGCCTGGTCGGTCAATTTTCTCTCCCGGTCGTGCGAGTCAGGCTGAATGCTGACGGGTCGCGCCGTATCCTGATATGCCTGTTTGCGCCCGAATTATCACTTTTTCGCGACATTCCGCCGCTCCAACCCCAAGAAAAGACGCGACGGATACCAGCTCCGTCACAATCGCTGGGGCCCATAGAGACGCATCCTTTTGTGCTTATATCGGGCACGCCCAAGGGGATTGCCAGCAAGACCTTCGCCTGCTTGTCGGCGTTGCAAGACTTAGCCCCATCAGACCTCTTGACTTCGGCAGCAAGGATCGGAGTGCGCGTGAGGACGCGCAGTGGCACAATCTCCGCCAAGATACGACCTTCAACCGCCTGCGATAGGCCGCGAACAGACCGCTCATTGCTCAATGTCTCTCAGCCAATCCACCGCCGGCACCGGAGCCCTCGACGAGGACAGCGCCTGGCTGGCGGTTGAAACGCGCGATCGCCGATTGGATGGCCGCGTCTACTACGCGGTCAAGACCACGGGGATCTACTGCGCGCCGTCCTGCCCCGCGCGGAAGCCCAACAGGACCAATGTCGTCTTTTTCGCAAACCGCTCGGCGGCGGAGCGCGCCGGCTATCGGCCCTGCAAACGCTGCAAGCCCGACGAGGCCAACGCGGTCCCCGTCTGGGCGCGCAGAATCGAGAAGGCCTGCCGGCTGATGGAGGCGGCGGAATCGCCGGTCGCGCTCGCAGATGTCGCGCGGGCTGTAGGCGCGAGCACTCACCATTTTCATCGTCAGTTCAAGAACGCGCTCGGCATTACGCCCAAGGCTTATGCGGCCGCCCTGCAGGAAAACCGCGTGCGACGCGCCCTCGCCGGCGGCGCGTCCGTGACGGAAGCCTTGTACGGCGCCGGCTTCAGTTCGTCGGGGCGCTTCTATTCGGGGTCCGCCGCCGCGCTTGGCATGAAACCCAACACGTTCCGAAAAGGTGGCGCCTCCGAGCAGCTCAGTTTCGCCACCGCGCCGTGCTCCCTCGGTTTCGTCCTCGTCGCCGCGAGCGCGAAAGGTGTGTGCGCAATCCTGTTGGGCGACAGCCCGGACAAGCTTGCGGCCGATCTTCGCGCACTCTTCCCCGAGGCAACTCTGTGCCAAGGCGACACTGCGTTCGCCGAGACGGCGGCGGCCGTCGTTGCACTTGTCGACAGGCCGGAAAGCCAAACTGCTATCCCGCTCGATATTCGGGGCACGGCATTCCAGCGGCGCGTCTGGGAGGCCTTGCGCAAAATTCCGGCCGGCGAGACCCGATCCTACGGCGATCTTGCCGCCGCGATCGGGGCTCCTGGCGCGGTTCGCGCCGTGGCGGGCGCCTGCGCCGCCAACAAGCTTGCGGTGGCGGTCCCATGCCACCGCATCGTGCGACGTGACGGTTCGCTTTCAGGCTATCGCTGGGGACCGGAACGCAAACGCGCTCTACTCAATAAGGAAAAGGGCTAGTGCAGCCGCAGTATCGCAGGCATCAGGGCGATTGTTTCGGTTCAGCGTGAAAGACCTTTTTCGGCAAGCTCGTTCAGATAGCTTCTGAAGCGGGCCTCCTGGTTCTCGCCCAGGTCGCGCAGATAGTCCCACATATAGAGCCCGGTGTTGTGGCCGTCGTCGAAAGTGATCCGCACCGCATAGGTGCCGACCGGCTCCATCTGCACAATGCGGACATTCTTCTTGCCCGGTACCGTCACCCGCTGCTCCGGGCTGTGCCCCTGAACCTCGGCGCTCGGGCTGAGCACCCGCAAAAGTTCAGCGGGCAACGCGAACTGCGCCCCGTCATCAAAGGCAACGGTCAGCACGCGCTTGTCCTTGTCGAGTTTGAGCTCGGTCGGCCAAGTCGCCGTTTCGGTACCCGGAGGGCTCATCGTTTCATCTCCGCCTTTTCATCCAAGCCATGTCAACCAGGCGGTTCTATCCCAAGATCGATCTCTCCTTCGACCACATGGCTGAACTCTGTGCCGTCCGCCGTAAGCACCATCTTCATCTTGAGCTTCCCCTGACCCTCGACGCCGGAGTCACGGACGAAGTCCTCTATCGCCTGTTGGGATGTGACGCCGACCTCTTTCAGGAAGCGTCGCATCGACATGTTGAAAGTATCCTCGTCCATGGCTGGACTCCCTTGCTGAATGTGCCCGACGCGCCGGGGCGCTATTGAAAGGCTGCGAATTCAATATACTCTACATGATCCTGCCCCATCGAGGCGGTACTTAGTGAGCCATAGCGTGTCGTTCACGGCTTTGCTGACATGGCTCTGCTGAGTTGGCGTGTCTGACGGCACGCACCCCATTAGAACAAGGGGCGCGAACCAACGTGCCCAACTTGCG
>JARRPE010000236.1:0-3149 GCA_037383205.1 Methyloceanibacter sp. | reverse complement strand
CTCGTCGGCGCTATCGTGGCTGATACGGCCGGCCGCGTAGTCGAGGTTCATCACGCTGTCCACAACGGCACAGGCGTTGGAAGACGGATCCTTCACGATGTAGCTGATCGTGTTGGTCGGCTCGTCGAAGAAGGATTCCACTTCCGGGTGGACGGTCATGTCGATGGGATCGTTCGTCACGAAATTGGTCCTTTCCAAAATGAGTTGCTGCAACCCGGCTGGCTGCTGGAGCGCCCGCGGCACTTATTCCGCGGGCACCCTAGACCTCAGCGCGCATTCCGGGTCGTCAGGCACAGGTCTTCAGGCCGAAGATGCTGTAGACGGGGCAGACGCGAACGACGGCCACGATCAGCATCACGACCCCGAAAACGGCAGCGCCATATTTTAGGACGGGATTTTCGGCGAGCGGCAGCCCGCTGAAAAATGCGAACCACAGCAAGACGAGGCCGAGTGCTGCACGGAAAATCCGATCGATTGTGCCGACGTTTGCGGTCATGGCGGAGCCCTCTCGGGGTTGAGTTCCCGATGAAGCTAGCGGGTCCAATGACGCCTGTCGGTGATGTAGTCACACACGCCCTCCTCGGGGCGTGAAGCCCTCAGGCGGACGCGGCCAGCCGTTCCAAGGCGGGCGCGTCGGTCAAGGAGACGTGTCCCCTCGAGAGTCGGATCCAGCCCCGTTTCTGGAACTCGCTCAGCTGGCGCGAAACCACCTCACGGGCCGTACCGAGTTCGGTCGCGAGCTGCTGGTGCGTCACCTCCAGCTCGCCGGAGGCACCAGCAAGCCCGACGAGCCGGTCCGCAAGCCGTACGTCGATCTTGCCGAAGGCCACCTCGTCGATGACACGAAAGAGGTCGGTGATGCGGCGCGCGTAGGCCGCGAAGACAAACGTGCGGAATTGGGGCGAGGTTGCAACCAGCTCGTCGAACACTGCCCGTGGGATCGCCACGGCGGTGACATCGGTCTCGGCCACTCCCTCGGCCGCGTAGGCTTCGTGGGCGAGCAAGCAGGCCGTCGTCAGAACGCAGCTCTGCCCCGCCTCCACGCGATAGAGCACGATCTCGCGCCCGCTTTCGGAGGTTTGCGAGACCTTCACCGTTCCTTCGATGAGGAGCAGCAAATTGTCCGGCGAAAGGCCGGGGCCGAAGACCTTGGTCCCACTCGGAACGGTCACGACCTGACTGCGCTCGACGAGTGTTTCCTTGATCGCAGCAGGGAGACGGCTCAGACCTTCGAATCGTTCAATCCACGCAGCGTCATTCATCGGGAATGCCTTCTTCCAGACCGCTTGCCGAGCACTCGCGGCAACAAACGGGGAAATCCTTTTATGGCTTTCTCTTTGCTTGTGTCCAATGCGGAGAACCATCGCCCTAAATTTCGGATCAACCGAGCGCTAGTCGTTCTCCTTCAAGACACGGTCGACCTCGTCGCGCGTCGGCAACGAGGGTTGGGCCCCGCTCCGTTGGGTGGCGATTGCGCCCGCCGCACAGGCAAAATTCAGGGCTTCGGCGTGCGACCGCCCCTCGACAAGTGCAACGGTCAAAGCGGCCGTGAAGGCATCTCCGGCGCCGGTCGTGTCGATGGCTGTCACCGCAGGAGCCGGGGCCCGGGCCAATTCTTGACCGCCGCGATACAGCGCGGCGCCTGAGGCGCCGAAAGTCTTGGCCACCAGGCCATCCCGTGTCGCCAGACTGTCGCCATACCAGGCCGCCTCCGACTCGTTGACGACGATCAGGTCAGCATCGCGCAGCACCGTTTCGTCGACATCAGAAGCGCTTGCCAGAACGACGCATGTGAAGCCCTCGAAGCTCTCAATTGCCCGCACCACGGCGTCCTCAGGCGCCAGATGCTCGCCGATAAGGGCATCCGCCGTCGGGATTGGAAGACGAACGGTGCTAAGGCCGAGGTTCGCACCGGGCGCCACAACGATCTGGTTCTCTCCGCTCTCGGCAACGGCGACCAGGGCAACGCCGGTTGGCTCATCGGGCATGACCGCTACCCCGGATAGATCGACCCCGCTCTCCCGCAACAAGACCAAAGCCGTATCTGCCGCGGCGTCGCTGCCCACGCGCCCTATCAGCGCCACGTCGGCGCCAAGCCGGCGCGCGGCCAACGCTTGGTTGGCGGCTCCACCCCCCGGATGTCGGGTCAGCTCCGCGTCTGTTACCTTCGCACCGGGTGTGGGCAGGCGTGCCGCCCTCGCCACAATGTCGAGGTTAATGGAGCCGATGACGACAATCGACGTCATGGTTCACTTCCTAACATCGCTTGCCCCAACAGTTGTTCCCAAAGCCAGCATGGCCCGCCGGTCACTCTCGGCGCAAGCGGCGGAGCGAGCTCTCGCTCGATCGACGCGCAATATGATGGCGAACGCAGACATCCCGCCTCTACGTGTTCAGTTGCTCATGAGGCCGCGTCAGAGCCGCGGAACATCGAACACTGTCACGTGTTTTCATTCGAGCAGCGCAAAAACCACTTTCTCAACAGGGAGCACAAGCCAATGAAAGGTCCCAGCGTTTCGCTGAAACATCTTCAGCGAGCTTTGAGAATGGAACTTACAACGATCAACACCTACCTGTATCAGGAGCGTCTGCTGGACGATTGGGGGATAGATCGCCTCGCCGCCCGAATGCGCGAAGAAACAGATGAAGAGCGGACTCACGCCAGCCTGTTCCTGACTCGGCTTCTCTTTCTCGAGGGCGAGCCAGATGTGCAGACGATCGACCCCATCGATAAGCCCGAGAGCGTTCGATCCATATTCGAGACGCAGCGTCGGATGGAATGCGAAGCGCGCGATTATTACGATAAGGCGGCAAATGAGTGCCAGAAGGCCGGGGACCTAGGGTCCTTCGATCTCTTCATGCGAATCTTGCGGGAAGAAGAAGAGCACATCGATTTCGTAGAGGAACAATTCGACCTCATCGAACTGATGGGCGAGCAGCTTTACGTCGCGCGACAAGTCTCATCGGTGGGTGAGGACGATGCCCCATAGGCCTGAACGAGAGCGCTAGAGTAATGATCGCGCTGCGGTACTGCGCGCAAACGGTTTCAGGATGCCATGAGAAGCATTTGAAGCCGTAGCGCCACTCCGAGCGCGATCACCACACCGATCAGGCAATCCGAACACGACCCATGACCTGTCGTTTTCGGC
>JARRPE010000235.1:0-3706 GCA_037383205.1 Methyloceanibacter sp. | reverse complement strand
GTTATCGCCGCGAGAGGCGAACGGCGCCTCGGCCGCGGCGATCTTCCCCAGCGCTTGGTCTGCGTGCGTTAACCCCGCGATGCCGGCTGGGTCGGAGGCTGGCCCGACGATCACGAAGTCGTTGTACATAACGTCGTGCCTCTTCACCCCCCAGCCTTCGGCGACGAACTTTTCCTCGTCGGGCTTGGAGTGGACGAGCACGACGTCGCCGTCTCCGTTCCTGCCGTTCTTGAGGGCTTGGCCTGTGCCGACGGCGACCACGCGCACGTCAATGCCGGTCTTCTCTCTGAACTTCGGCAGGATGTGATCGAACAGCCCCGAGTTCTGGGTCGATGTGGTGGACTGTACGATGATGAAGTCATCTTCGGCCGCGAAGCTTGGGCAGGTCAGCGATGCAAACAAAAGCGCGGAGCCGAGACCAAGGATCCATCGTCGATGAATGAGCACAAGAAACCTCCAGGTGGACCTCAAAGGACCAAACCGCCACTCAGGAACGCACGCAACTCCGGGCTTCGCGGATGGTCGAAGAAGTTTTGAGCGTCTTGATGCTCGAGAACGCGGCCGTGATGCAGAAACATGACGTCGTCGGCCAACCGCCGCGCCTGACCAATGTCGTGCGTCACGAGTATCACTTTGATTCCGCGGCGCTGAGCGTCGAGCAGCAGCCGCTCGATAGCCAGCGTCGACGCCGGATCGAGGCTTGACGTCGGCTCGTCAAGAAATAGCACGTTGGGCTCCAAACTAAGCGCCCGAGCAAGGCAAAGCCGTTGTTGTTCGCCACCCGACAGGACGCGAGCCGGCATGGCGGCGTGACGCTCGAGTCCGGCAAGCCGAAGCGCCTCGTCAACGCAAATCGCACGCTTGTCACGCTTGATGCCGCGAAGACCAAGCGCATGTGCGACGTTCGCTGCAACCGACCGGCGCAGCAGCACCGGCCTTTGGAAGACCATGGCTTGCTGGTGGCCAATGGCGCGATCCATCTGGCGCCCCGCCCAGAGGATTTCCCCGTTCGTGGGCAGGATCAGCCCATGCATAAGTCTAAGGAGAATGCTTTTTCCCGCGCCGTTCGGCCCCATGATGCCCGTAATGCGACGAGACCGTATGGTTGCATTGGCGTCGTTGATCACCCGCTTGCCGCCGGTGTCATAGACGAGACCCTTCAACTCGACCGGCAAAGGCGGACTGGCGAGATGATCGCCGAAGTCTTTCAGCGGGGAGGTCGGATCAAGCATAGGCGAGACGGTTGGCAAAACGCTGTACCCAAAGCAGCGATGCGTTGACGGCCAAAGCAATGGTGAGAAGAACGATGCCTAGCGCCAGTGCGAGTGCGATGTTTCCCTTCGAAGTCTCCAAAGCTATGGCCGTCGTCATTGTCCGGGTCACGTGATCAATATTGCCGCCAACGATCATGACGGCGCCGACCTCGGCGATCGCTCGGCCGAAGCCAGCCAGCACTGCGGTGATCAGGCGATAACGACCGTCCCATAGTAGCGTGGTGACAATAGCACTGGATGAGGCTCCCAGCGAGCGTAGCTGCTCGTCATATTCCTCCAAAAGGTCCTCGCAGGCCTGCCGTGTCAGGGCGCCGATGATCGGCGTCACCAGAACTACCTGAGCGATAATCATGGCTGTCGGCGTGTAGAGAAGCTGCAGCACACCCAGCGGCCCCACATTCGACAAAAGGAGATAGACGACAAGCCCTGCGACGACCGGAGGGAGCCCCATCAGAGCACTGAGCCCCGCCGATACGGCACTGCGTCCCGGGAAGCGGTAGACCGCCAGCGCACCGCCAATGGCGAATCCGAGCAGGCTGGCAATGACAACCGCCACTAAGCTCACTTTAAGAGAGAGGAGAAGGATCTCAACCAAGTCCGGGTTGAGCGTGACGATGAGACCGAGGGCTGTACGAAAGGCGTCGATAAAGTCGGTCATTGAGCGAAGTGGGCCCGTGAGTTTTGATCAGGATTTCCGATCGGCCATTCGGCTTTTCAGATCGTTCTGGAAAAAAGTCTACCTCTTCGATGCGATCCGAAGTGGATTGTTCCACTTCCCTTGCTCCACCATACTAGTGGCTGGTATCACAACTTTGGAAGCTTACAAATTTTCGGTTGGGCCTCAGTTCGATCTGAGAGGAAGATTGGTGGAACGTGGAGCAGGAAGCCCCGATGAACGGCGGGCCTGATCGGCCTGCAAGAAATGTTGGCTCTCGTAAGCGTGCGCGAGGATTCCCTAAGGGTCGACAACTCGACCTGGACGCTTTGGAGCAAGTCCGTAAATTACTTGGCGACCGTCCGCGCCGTCACGATCTCCTCATCGAATACCTCCATCTGATTCAAGATCATTATCGTCACATCTCCAGCCGGCACCTGCGTGCCCTGTGCGACGAGTTGAAATTGCCGCAGGCCGCAGCCTACGAGGTCGCGACTTTCTACGCGCATTTCGACGTCGTGAAGGAGGGTGAGACGCCTCCCCCGCACACCACCATTCGGGTTTGCGATTCCATCACGTGCGCGATCAAAGGCGCCGACGCGCTCTATAATGCGCTACAGGCCGATGCGGATCCGTCAGAGGTGCGAATTGTGAAGGCACCGTGCATGGGTCGTTGTGACACCGCGCCCGTGTGTGAGATTGGACACTATTTCGTCGACCACGCAACGCCCGACCAGGTTCAGGCTGATCTCACCAGCGGCCGTCGTGATCCTCATATCCCCGAATACAAAGATCTAGCCGCCTATCGCGCCGAAGGCGGTTATTCCATGCTGGAAGAGTGCCGATCCGGCAAGCGCAGCGTCGAGGAGGTCACAAAGGAGATGTCCGACGCTGGTCTGCGCGGTCTCGGCGGCGCGGGCTTCCCTCATGCGCGATGAATATCCTGCCGTGCTCCATATTCTGGCAGTTGAGATTGCGGCGCTCCAAGCGGCCGGCATCATCAACAAGGGTGACATTGAGCTTCGCCGCGGCGCCGGCGCGTATATATGCGGCGAAGAGTCGGCGATGATCGAGTCCATCGAGGGCAAGCGGGGCTATCCGCGCAATCGTCCGCCCTATATCGCAGAGGTCGGACTGTTCGGACGCCCGACGCTCAACCATAACGTCGAGACGCTCTACTGGGTGCCAGAAATTCTGGAGAAGGGCGCCAAGTGGTTCGCTGATCACGGTATGAACGGCGGCAAGGGCTTCCGATCATGGTCCGTGTCGGGCCGCGTGAAGAAACCGGGCGTCATTATCGCGCCCGCCGGTGTCACCGTGAACGAACTGATCGAGCGCGCGGGCGGTATGGAGGACGGGCATACGTTCAAGGCCTATCTTCCAGGCGGAGCCTCCGGCGGCATTCTCCCGGCGCGCCTCGGTGACGTACCTCTCGATTTCGGCACCCTGGATGAGTATGGGGCATTTGTCGGCAGCCACGCGATCGTCATCTTCTCGCAACAGGATCGGGTAGCAGACGTCGCGGTAAACCTGCTCCAGTTCTTCAAGAACGAATCTTGCGGCCAGTGCACACCTTGCCGCGTGGGCTGCGACAAGGCCGTGGCTATGCTCAGGAAAGACGAGTGGGAGGGCGACCTCCTAGGCGAGCTCGCTCAAGCCATGCGCGATGAATATCCTGCCGTGCTCCATATTCTGGCAGTTGAGATTGCGGCGCTCCAAGCGGCCGGCATCATCAACAAGGGTGACATTGAGCTTCGCCGCGGCGCCGGCGCGTATA
>JARRPE010000234.1:0-4401 GCA_037383205.1 Methyloceanibacter sp. | reverse complement strand
GATTTGGCAGGATCCGATTCCGGCTGGACCGACCGGCTACGATGTCGATGTGGTGAAGTCGAAGATCGCCGACTCCGGCCTATCGATCGCCGAGATGGTCTCGACCGCTTGGGACAGCGCGCGCACCTATCGCGGCTCCGACATGCGCGGCGGCGCCAATGGCGCCCGTATCCGGCTAGCGCCGCAGAAGGACTGGGAAGGCAACGAGCCTGAGCGGCTCGCCAAGGTGCTGGGCGTTCTCGAGCCGATCGCCCAGGAAGCCGGTGCCAGCATCGCCGACGTTATCGTGCTCGCCGGCAACGTGGGTGTCGAGCAGGCGGCCAAGGCCGCAGGATTTGACATCACCGTGCCCTTCTCGCCTGGCCGCGGCGATGCGACCGACGAGATGACCGAAGTGTCTTCCTTTGACGCGCTTCAGCCGTTCGCGGACGGGTATCGCAACTGGTCCAATTCCAGCTACGACGTCAGTCCGGAAGAGGTGATGCTCGACCGCACGCAGCTGATGGGGCTGACCGGTCCCGAGATGACCGTGCTCATCGGCGGCATGCGCGCCATGGGCACCAATCACGGCGGCACCAAGCACGGTGTCTTCACCGACCGCGAGGGCGCGTTGACGACGGACTTCTTCGTCAACCTCACCGACATGGCCTACAAGTGGGTGCCCACGGAAGATGGGCTCTATGAGATCCGCGACCGCAAGACCGGCGACGTCAAGTGGACGGCGACCAGCGTCGACCTCGTATTTGGATCCAACTCGATCCTTCGCGCGTACGCCGAGGTCTATGCCCAGGACGACAACAAGGAGAAGTTCGTCAACGATTTCGTTGCGGCTTGGACCAAGGTCATGAACGCGGACCGGTTCGACCTGGCTTAAGGGACAGGGCGACACCCGTCGCCACTGAGCCAAAGCTGAAGCGCCCCTCGCCTACCGCGGCGCTTCACAACGAACGGCCGGCGTGGCTCCACCGCCGGCCGTTCTTTTTGTCTGTCGGCTTGTCTGTCGGCGTGTGTGCCGCCGGATCAGCGAGCCCCGCCCCGGACGACGTGCATGATCAGCGAGACGACCAGAAGCACCAGGAAGATAAAGAACAAGATCTTGGCGATACCTGCAGACGCACCAGCAATTCCACCAAAGCCAAGTAGTCCCGCGATCAAAGCGATTACGAGAAATGTCAAAGCCCATCCAAGCATGACGATCTCCTTTCCTAGAGTTTACATTCTACGCGATGTAACCCGCCAAAGGTCCTGCACCCACAACGATGGAGGCCGGCGTGAGGTTTTGCCTCACGCCGGCCCTAACATGTCACCAAGCCTGTAAGCCGGGTTCTGTGCCTCGCGTCCGCGAGGTGATGGCCATTCATCTGGGGCGCGTCTTGCGAAGCGCCTCGTGCAACCAACCCGGGCCGCCGGTCTGGAAACAGACCTGAACGGTCACCCGTCCGCGCGGCCCCTATTCGGTCTTGCTCCCGGTGGGGTTTGCCCTGCCGCCTTTGTTACCAAAGGCGCGGTGCGCTCTTACCGCACCCTTTCACCCTTACCCAACATGTGGCCTCGCGGCCGATGAAGAGCGGTTTGCTTTCTGTGGCACTTTCCCTGGGGTCGCCCCCGCCGGACGTTATCCGGCACCGTGCTTCCATGGAGCCCGGACTTTCCTCCCCTCATCGCTGAGGAGCGGCCATCCGGCCTGCTGACTAGCCGAGATAAGGGGGAACCGGGGCTGGCCGTCAAGTGCTCGCGGCCGCCGGGCTCTCCCCAAACGCGACCGCACCCCGCCCGCAAACGCGCCCCACTCGTCACGGCTTTTTGATCTCCGGGTTACCAATGTTCCCATATGCTCGCGGCAAACTGCCGCATAATGGCGATCTTAAGCGTTTCCGCGGGTCGCGAACCGCTGTAACCCTGGGCAATACACTTTCGAGTCATGACAAATCAGGTCCTTATCGCACGCTGGCTCACCGTTTTTCCGGAACTGGCGGAGCTCGAGCCCGAGACGAAAGAGACCCTGTTCGACGTCACGCATTTCCAGCGGCTGCGGCGCGGCGACGTGGCCTATTATCAAGGTCAGCTTTGCCGCAACTACGTCATGTGCATCGAAGGCCAGACACGCGTTTTCAAAACGTCGGAGTCGGGCCGCGAGATCATGCTCTACCAGGTCGGCGCCGGCGAGACCTGCGTGCTGACGACGTCCTGTTTGATCGCCGGGAACCCCTTCCCCGCCGAAAGCACTGTCCAGGCCGATGTCTTGCTCGCGGCAATACCGGACGATGTTTTTCACCGGCTCATGTCCGCGTCACCGAGGTTCCGGAATTACGTCCTGTCAAACTATGGAGACCTGCTGTCGAGCCTGATCATGCTGGTGGACGAGGTGGCCTTCGCAAGCCTCGATCTTCGCCTGGCCCGGCGCCTCCTCGCGGAAGCCGAGGACACGAACGTGATCTCCAAGACTCATCAGCAATTGGCGCTCGATCTCGGGAGCGTGCGCGAAGTCGTCAGCCGGTACGTCTCCGAATGGGAGCGCCTGGGCTGGGTCCGCTCCTCGCGCGGGTCTATCGAGGTTCTGAACCGGGGCGCCCTCTCGGCCTACGGCACAGGCGATACCCGAGCGGCCAGCCCTGCGTTACGGTCTGGCTCTCAAGCGTGACGCGCGCAACGTAACTCAGGTCACAGACAAAATCTGTGATCGCGACCTAAGGAGATTGAGGATCACGTTTCCTCAACGAAGAACAAACCCAACGCGTGGCCAACAAGACGAAACGCCCAAGGACTCATGACAATGACAGATACGACACCAACACGGCTCATCACTCAGCTGACATTGCGGGTGCTCCTGGCCGGCATGCTTGCAACGGGCCTCCCGGCGATTGCGATCGCCATGGATGGTCACGGAGATTCCGACGCAGAGTTCGACGAGAGTTGCGCCATGGGCCTGGCCGACGGGCAGATGGTGAAGACGGACTGCTCGGTCAGTTGGACTGACGACGACGGCAGGGTCTATTGCTTCTCGTCCGAGAACTCCAAGGCCGCTTTCTTGAAGGACCCCAAGGCCAATATCGCGAAGGCCAAGAAGTTTCTCGAGGAGCAGCAGTCCAAGGAAGCCTCCGGACAGAAGGTCTTCAAGGACCAGGACGTCAATGCCCGGGTCGAGGAAGTCATCGCGGAACGCTCCGAGGGCGATGCCTTCGTGTTCCACGATCCCAAGCTCGATACCGATCTCAAGCTGAAGTTCGATGAGATCAAGATCGTGCGCGGCATGGAAGGCTATGGCTGGTTTGCGAATGTCATCTTCAGCGATATCGACGAACCGAAAAAGCAATATGCCCTCGACTTCTGGTTCAAGCCGGAAGGAGACAAGCTAACGCTCCAGGACATCCGCGTGCAGAAGGGCCCGAAGCGCGACGGTGACGGCTACTTCATGATCACGCGCCTGCCCGTCGCCTGGTGGTGGCTCCCTGTGCAGGAACATCCCGGCAGCATCGAGGGTGCGCGGGCTTGGCAGGTCATGGCCTCGATCCACGACTACATCCTCGAGAACAAGGACGAGGACGGGAACATCACCGTCAAGGACGACAAGACCGGCGAGGATCTGAAATTGCAGTTCGTGGAGATGCACCGGCCGGTGCGGCGGCTGAAGGGCGAGGGCAAATTCTTCGCCTGCACCGACTTCCGTAAGCCGGGCAGCACGGACGAGTATTACGATCTGGATTTCTGGGTCGACGAGAAAGACGGCTCGCTGAAGGTCGGCGATGTGAAGGTTCACAAGGTTCCGGTCCAAGAGGACGGCATCTGGACTCAGGTGGACCGCTATACCTTCGAAGGCATGGACTTCGAAGAAACGCTTTAGCGACGACGACCCGTCCAATGGACGGGCCCCTTGCAACGATCAGCCGCCCCTTAATGCCAAGGGGCGGCTTTCTTTTTGCCAGAGTTCCAGTTCGACATCGCGAAGTCGTGATGGCCCTTACGTGATCCTAGTCACAGTCCTGGCGCGTTGACCCTCTGTAACGTGACCAAACGCTCATGGCGGGACCTGACTGACCAAGCCCGCCCGGTGACCCGTAACAGACAGATTTTTGGAGGAAACAATGACGAAACTTCTGACCCCGGCCCTTATTGCAGGCGCCCTTCTTTTTGCCGGCCCCGCGATCGCCGCAACCGGCGAGTACGACAACATGTGCGCCATGGGACTGGCCCTCGACAAGAAGGTCGAGACCGATTGCTCGGTCAACGCGGAGATCGACGGCAAGACCTATTGCTTCGGCAATGAGACGGCCAAAATGTTGTTCATGAAGGATACCGAGGGCAACCTGAAGAAGGCCCAGAGTTTCTACGACGACAATCAGTAGATTTCGCCGTGGATCCCGCACACGCCGCCAAAGCGCATACCAATGGCGCATCCCGAGG
>JARRPE010000233.1:0-3171 GCA_037383205.1 Methyloceanibacter sp. | reverse complement strand
ACCACGAAGACGATCTTCAGGCCGATATTGAGGAACGATTCGAGTTCGGCGATCACCTGCTCGCTTGTCTTGAGACGCGGGCGGCGGCCAAAGGTCACGATGATGTCGCAGAACTCGCAAGTGAACGGACAGCCCCGCGAAATCTGCATGCTGCCGAACATATAGCGCTCGGCCTTGAGAAGGTCGGTGCGCGGCAATGGCAGCGTTTCAAGTTTCGTCTTCTCGGACTGTTCGTAGCGGGACTTGTGCTCGCCCTTCTCCCAGGCTTCGAGAAATTCCGGCCAGGTCTCGTCCGCCTCGCCCACGAAGATCACGTCCGTCAGCCCTTCCAGCACTTCGGGCTCGACCGTGGCCATGGGGCCGCCCACGACCGTCATCACGCCGCGTGCGCGCACAGCTTCGAGAATCTCGAGGAGCCGGGCGCCTTGGATGCTCATGCCGGTCAAGCAGACGAGGTCCGCGCGTGCCAGCCGGTCGAAATCGATGTCCTCGACATTTTCGTCCACCAGCGTCACGTCATGGTGGTCCGGCACGAGGGCCGCAAGGAGTGCGAGGCAGGCGACCGGCAGATTGGCTTTCTTGCCAAAGAGCGGCATGCAGTGCTCCATCCCCCAAAAAGAGATGTCGAAGCGCGGATTGACGATGACGATATCGGCCATAATGTCCTTCTTGAGCGAGCAATTCTCTTTCAAACAACTACTAGACTAGTGATACGAGGGACTAACAGCCACCCCGCCAGCCTGTTCCCGGGACCTTAACCGATTTTCGGCCGAGGCGCTGACCCAAATCAAAGCAAAGGGATAATGCCTTCAAGTTCGGTCGATATTGTGATTGTTGGCGGCGGAATTCATGGCGCAGCGATTGCACGCGATGCGGCGGGCCGCGGTCTCAAGGTTCTGCTGGCGGAACGCGAGGATTATGCCAGCTTCACCTCGTCGGCCTCCTCGAAACTGGCCCATGGCGGCTTGCGCTATCTGGAGCATATGGAGTTCGGACTCGTGCGCGAGTCCCTGTCCGAGCGCGCTGGACTGCTGAAAACCGCGCCGCATCTCGTCTCGCCGCTGAAGTTCCTCCTGCCGATTTTCGATTGGCAAAGGCGCAGTGCCTGGTTCGTGCACACGGGGCTGGCGCTCTATGACCTGCTCTCGCTCGGCGGCGAGATGCCCGGAAGCGGCCGCCTGTCGCAAAAAGAGGTCGACGCTTTGCCGCACTTGCGCCGCGAGCACCTCAAGGCGGTTCTCCACTATCACGATGCCCATGCGGACGACGCGCGGTTGACCCTCAGCGCGGCGTTGGACGCAAGGGCACGGGGGGCCGATGTCGCCAATCGCCGCGCGGTGACGGCGATCGCGCCCCGCGAGAACGGGTACACGGTGACAATCAGCGAGGGCGGCAACACGCATGAGATCGACGCACGCTTCATCGTCAACACCGCAGGTCCCTTCGTGGGCGAGGTGGATGCCATGATTCCGCACGATACGTTGCCGGGATCCGCCGCGCATGGAGCCCCCTCGCCCACCGACATCCGCTTCGTCCGAGGAAGCCATATTGTGTTGCCCATGCCGGACCCGGCGGAGACATGCGCCTACACCCTTCAGGACGAGGGCGAGCGCATCATTTTCTCGATCCCCTGGCTTGCGGGCAGTTTCCTCATGATCGGCACCACCGACACGCCCCAGGGCGGCGCACCCGGCCATGCCGTTTGCTCCGCCGAGGAGAAGAAATATCTGCTGGATGCCTACAACCGCTATTTCGCGCGACCCGGCAATCCGGCAGCGGAAAGCGATATCGTTCTCGATTGGGCGGGGCTGCGCACACTTCACGGCAGCCCGGACGAAGCCCCCAGCCGCATCAGCCGCGAAGTGACCTTGGAGACGGCGACCCAGGGCACGGGGGGCTTCCTGTCGCTCGTCGGCGGCAAGCTCACGACCCACCGCGCCACGGCCGAGCAGGTGCTGGCCCGGCTTCAATCGATGGGCCTCGACATGGCGCCAGCCTGGACGAAGGGAGTGGCCCAGTACGGCGGCACGCTGGACCGCGCCACGCTGTGGACCCGCGCGGAAGACGGGCCCAAATCCGTGTCACCACAGACCCGCAAGCGCTGGGCCTTTACCTATGGCGACAAGATCGATGATCTCTACGGGCAGATCGAAAAGGATCCGGCCCTTGCCGAGGAGATCGTTCCCGGCGTGCCCCGCGTGGAACTGGAGCATGCCGCGGCGGTCGAGGACGCAAGCACGGGCGAGGACTTTCTCTGGCGCCGTACCAAGCTTCGATTGACCCTGGACGAGCGGGCATGCGGAACGGTTGAAGACTGGTTCGCCAAAAACTAAGACATACGAACAGGTTGGCCTGCATAGCGCAGCTTCGGGGGACGGATGGCAGAGTTTACGGTCGAAAAAGGCAAACGGTACCGCGCGACGATTACGCTCGGAATGCTACAGAGCTTCGCCACGAACGAAATGGTCGCCGATCAGTTGATGGCAGCGGGTTTCACCGACGTGCACGTCACGGGCTCGGGCCGGACACGGGTCGCGACGGGGCTTTGGGACCAGGACACGACTTCAGGCGCTATCCCGGACGAAATTTCCGATATCTCAGCGCTAGCCTGAGGTCCTCAAACGCCTAGGCCTCGGCGTTTGCCGGCTTCACCTTCAACACGGATCCATCGGCACCGACCACCGTGACCGGCGCCCCCTTCGGCAAGGCGGGGCCCTCCACGCGCCAGATCGTATCGCCGACGTGGACGCTGCCGCGGCCGTTGACGATCGGGTCCACGAGTTCGTGGGTCTGCCCGATGAGTTGGGCCGCACGCTGATTGAGCAACGGCGCATCCGTCTCGGTCGGATTCCTCCGCAAGTAGCGGTTCACCAGAATGACGGTGACGAGCGACACGCAGCAGAACCAGATGAGCTGCCATTGCCAAGCCATCTCGTAGCGGAGGGCAAGGACGCCCGTCACCAGCGCGGCGAGCCCGAACCACATCAGGAAGATGCCCGGCGCCAGCATTTCGAGCACGAGTAATGCAGCCGCCAGGATCAGCCAAATCCAAGGACCGAGAGTGACAATCGTTTCCATCATCGCAGAGTGTCCTTAGCGCCGTGTTCTATCATCCCTAGACCGACGGCACCGAACCGCCGCCGCGACGGGGGCGCGGGCCGTCAGGGGCTG
>JARRPE010000232.1:0-3928 GCA_037383205.1 Methyloceanibacter sp. | reverse complement strand
AACCAGGACCAGGATCAGGACCAGGATCAGGACGAGCAGGAGCAACAGCCGCAGGGCGCGGCGGAGGCCTCGTGCGCCGAGACGAGTGATGTCCGTGCCGTTCAGCTCCACGCTGCCGCTCGTCGGTTTCACGAGGCGGTTGATGCAGCGGATCAGCGTGGACTTGCCCGAGCCGGAAGGTCCGATCAGAGCGACGACCTGACCCGCGGGCACGTCGAAGGATACGCCCCGCAAGGCTTCATCGCCGCCTTTGTACCGTTTTGAGAGTGAGGAAACGCGCAGCATGTCCTGTCCGGGCGATGCCTGTCGGGCCGTGGGTGGCGCGCATCGTAGGAGAAAGGCGGAAGCCGCGCAAAGACGCTTCGTGCATCCGAGCGACGACCTAGTTGCAGGAATACGTGACGCCGTTGGCTTCGTCGATCTGACGGATGACGGCCCAGTCGTCCTTGAACGTGATCGGGATGAACTTAGTGTCGCCGGATTTCGAGAACTCTTCCAGCAGCTTTGTGCCTTCCCAGTCGAAAGAAAAGAACGCTTGCCTGATTTTATCCTGCAGCTCGGGCGTCAGGTTGTAGGCCACGCCGAACCCGGTCGTGGGAAAAGTCTGTGAGGTGTAGATCGTCTTGAGCTGATCTTCCGAGACGAGGCCGCGGTCGATCATCCGGGCCTTGACCGAATTCGCCACCGCGGCCGCGTCGTAGTCCTTGTTGGCCACACCTAGAATGGAGTTGTCGTGCGCGCCAGAAAAACGCGGCGTGAAGTCCTTGTCCCGCACAAGGCCGAATTCGGATTTCAGCAGCGCTGACGGCGCCTTGAAGCCGGAATTGGACGTCTCGGCGGTGAAGGCAAGCACGCGTCCCTTCAGGTCTTCGGGCTTCTCGATGCCCGAGCCCGGATAGGTGATGATCTCCATCTCGTAGCCAAAAGTGCCGTCGTCGCTGGCCATCATTGTGAAGGGCCGGAAGCCCGCGCAGGCCACGGCGAGCGGATTGGAGCCGGTATTGACGCCGGCGATATGCAGGCGTCCGGCGCGCATGGCCTCGATCTGGGCCGCATTGGACTGCACCGGGAAGAACAGAACCGGCTTGCCGGTGACCTCGGACAGATGGTCGAGGAACTCCTTCCACACATCCACGTAGACGGCAGGATCTTCCACGGGCGTGTAAGCGAAAATCAAGGTGGACGGATCGATCTGGTTCGCAGGGTCCGCCGGAATGTCGGCGATGAGGTCGCCGTCATTGTCCTGGTAACGGCTGTCCAGCCGGAAGGCCGCATTGGCCGGTAGGCACAAAAACGCCGTAAGGATCAGCGAAACGAGAATACGCGTCATCATCGGAACCGTCCTTCGGTTTCGTCCACATACTCCCCAGCGCGCCCAATGGTCTGGCGCTGCGGCGGGACTTATAGACACACGCGATGTCCGACGTTAATGGGCCGTCATGACAAATTTGCGATGAGGAGAAAGCCGTGGCCGAACGTCCCCCTGTCTGTGATTTTGGCTGGAAAGCCCCCGATTTCTCCTTGATCGGCGTCGATGGCACGACGCACACGCTGGGCGAGCTCAAGGGACCCAAGGGCACGCTCGTCGCCTTTATCTGCAATCACTGTCCTTACGTGATCGCCGTGATCGACCGCATCGTTCGCGATGCGCGCGATCTCGAAGCGCTCGGCGTGAGCACGGTCGCCATCTGTTCCAATGATGCGACGACCCATCCCGACGACTCCTTCGACAACATGAAGACCTTCGCGGAGCAGCACGGCTTCACCTTTCCCTATCTCCATGACGAAAGCCAAGACGTCGCCCATGCCTACGACGCGATGTGCACGCCTGACTTTTTCGGGTTCAACGCCGATCTCAAGCTCCAGTATCGCGGCCGGCTGGACGCCAGCGGCCGCGATCCGGCCGGTCCCGACGTCAGGCGCGAGCTGTTCGAGGCCATGAAAATGATCGCGGAAACCGGGCAAGGACCCAGAGATCAAACCGCCTCCATCGGGTGTTCGATCAAGTGGAAGGCGGCCTGATCCGGCACGCGCAATTAACCAGCACTTAAGCGTATCGCTTTCCCGTTTCTTTACTCGCGGGTGCCTAAAATTCGTCTCGAATTTGAGAGGGTCTCGATCACCATGGTGATGCGATACGCAGCAATTGCCGGGTTAGCCGCCGCCACATTTTTCGGCGCAATCAATTTTGGCGCCGGCGACGGAGCTTTGGTGCTTGTCGATGCGGGCAATGGCGGCCTTGGCGGGAATGCTCCCGTATGGCTCTTCGCCGTGGTTGTGGGGGCTGCCGTCTATTCGATTTGCCGTGAGGCCACTGTGAGCGTGCCGCCGGCGATCGAAGCTTGGGCCGGCGAGAACAAGACGTGGCTGTTTGCGGGTTCGGCACTTCTGGTTCTTGCGGGCTTCGCAGTCGGAACCGGAACGACATAGAGCAGTTTGGGGGAGCCTGGTAGGAACCGAATGGTATTCGCATCCGACGGGGGAATGCGGACGAACAAGGCCATAGGTTCCGCAAGGCCGGGCGAAGAGAAGGGGGCGTCCGCATTTCGCGGCCGCCCCCGAACTTTTTCCGCAGTCTGATCCGGTTACGGATTAGACGCTGTAGTACATGTCGTACTCGATCGGGTGGGGCATCATCTCGAAGCGCTCCACCTCTTCCATCTTCAATTCCAGATACGCATCGATCGCATCGTCCGTGAAGACGTTGCCCTTCTTGAGGAAGGCGCGGTCAGCGTCCAAGGACTCGCAAGCCTCGCGCAGCGAACCGCTGACGGTCGGAACTTTCTCGAGCTCCTCCGGCGGCAGGTCGTACAGGTTCTTGTCGATTGCCGATCCCGGATCGAGCTTGTTCTCGATGCCGTCGAGGCCAGCCATCAGCATGGCCGAGAAGGCGAGGTACGGGTTGGCGGTTGGATCGGGGAAGCGGACCTCGACGCGCTTGGACTTCGGACCCGTGCCGAGCGGAATACGGCACGAGGCGGAGCGGTTACGCGAGGAGTAGGCCAGAAGCACCGGCGCCTCGTAACCCGGGACCAGCCGCTTGTAGGAGTTGGTGCTGGGGTTGGTATAGGCGTTCAGGGCCTTGGCATGCTTGAGGATGCCGGCGATGTAGTGCAGGGCCGTATCGGACAGATCGGCGTATTTGTCGCCCGCGAAGGTCGGGCCGCCGTCTTTCCATTCCAGATCGACTGGTGCACGTGCATGCCCGAGCCGTTGTCGCCGAAGACGGGCTTCGGCATGAAGGTGGCGGTCTTGCCGTAAACGTGGGCCACGTTGTGAATCACATATTTGTAGACCTGCAAGGCGTCGCCGGTCTGGACGATGGGTCCGAACTTGATGCCGAGCTCGTGCTGCGCGGCGCCCACCTCGTGGTGGTGCTTCTCGGTCGTGACGCCCATCTCCGCCATGACGGACAGCATCTCGGAACGCAGATCCTGCGCCGAGTCGACCGGCGGGACCGGGAAGTACCCGCCCTTCATGCGGGGGCGGTGGCCGAGATTGCCCATTTCGTATTCAGTGCCGGTATTGTTCGGCAGTTCCGTCGAGTCGACACGGAAACCGCAATTGTACGGCTCAGCCGTGAAGCGAACATCGTCGAACACGAAGAATTCGGCTTCGGGACCGAACACCGCGGTGTCGCCGACGCCGGTCTGCTGCATATACGCCTGGGCCTTGCCGGCGATGCCGCGCGGATCGCGCTCGTAGGGCTCGTTGGTGAGCGGCTCGAGGACGTCGCAGAAGACGGCGAGCGTGCTCTGCGCGAAAAAGGGATCAATGACGGCCGAATTACAGTCCGGCATCAGCTTCATGTCCGACTCGTTGATCGCCTTCCAACCGGCGATCGAGGACCCGTCGAACATGACGCCCTCGGCGAATGCTTCCTCGTCCATGAGGCTCGCATCCATCGTGACGTGCTGCATCTTGCCCC
>JARRPE010000231.1:0-4715 GCA_037383205.1 Methyloceanibacter sp. | reverse complement strand
CACAGCGACCAAACTATCGCTCGCACAGGCGCGGCCGCTGGTGCCATAATCGGTGGTGCGAAGAAAAATAACGACGAGTAAAAGCTATCGGACGTGCATGAGAACTGCTGACCGTGCCGGGCTGTGGAGAAGTTTATGTCATTCTGGCGGCTCCGAGCCCGGCGCGGACTGCTCTGAGGCAAAACAGCCGAAAAACCTCAAACGAGAGGGTTGAACTATGCGCATTCCCGCCCTGTCTATCGTGTTCCTGTGCCTTTCTCTACCTACCACATCCGGTGCACAGACCGGTGAGTCAGCCGTGGAGGAAAACCCTCTCAAGGATGCGTATTTCGGCGAGACGCATATTCATACTGGCGTCTCCATGGATGCTTTCATCGCCGGCACTCGGCTCACGCCCGACGATGCTTACCGCTTCGCTAAAGGCGAGGAGATCCTGGTCAATGGCAGCCTGCACAAGATCAAGAGGCCGCTCGATTTTGTCGCTGTGACCGACCACTCGGAATTTATTGGCGAAGCCTATAGCCTAATGAATGAGGACGCCCCTGGCTATAACGATCCCGTTGCCGTCTCTTTCCGCGAGGCGCCAGACCTCGAGACAGCGTTGAGCCTTTACAACAAGTACGTGCTCACTCCGCTTGCCGGCGGCGGTAATCCGCACCCGGAGTTCTTCCAGGGATGGCCAGCCATCAAGACCACATGGAAGAAAAACTGGGAGGCGACCGAAAAACACTACGAACCTGGCAAATTCACCACCATCCACGCCTATGAGTGGACTTCAGCGCCAGGCGGGGCGAACCAGCACCGCAATGTCTTCTTCCGCGACAACAACGTGCCGGAGCTGCCGTTCTCCTCAAATGAGGGTGGCGATCCAGAACAACTCTGGGCGTGGATGCAGGAGCAGCGCGACGAAGGCAAGAAGGTGTTCGCGGTTCCGCACAACTCGAACGAAAGCAAGGGCCTGCTGTTTGCCGAGGCGACCCTGACCGGCAAGCCGATCGACAAGGATTATGCCGATCGTCGTGCCAGCATGGAGCCGCTGATCGAGATGATGCAGGTTAAGGGCAATTCCGAGGTTGTCCCGAACTTCTGGCCCAATGATGAGTTCGCCGATTTCGAGAACGCCGTCTCAATCCAGAGATTCAACGGGCGAACCTTCCTGAAGGAAAACTTCGTCCGCTATGGGCTGACCCGTGGTCTGAAGTACAAAACCGATCTGGGTACGAATCCGTTCAAGTATGGTTTCGTCGGCGGCACAGACAATCACAACGGCGTTCCAAGCAATGTTGAAGAGGACAATTACAAGGTGGGCAGCCACGGCTTGGCAGACCGAACAGCCGAGGTGCGCTCGAAAAGCGTGCTGGAAGGGGAAATGCTGATCTCGGACTCGAATCCCGGTGCGCTGGCGGCAGTCTGGGCAGTTTCGAATACACGTGGCGCTATCTGGGACTCGATGCTCGCCAAAGAGACCTTCGCGACCAGCGGCCCTCGCATGAAGGTGCGCGCCTTTGCGGGACAAGGGTTCGCGAAAAGCTCGACCAGGCGCCCCAGATCCTGGTCTGGGCTGCCAAGGACCCGATCGGCCCTAATCTCGACCGCATTCAGATCGTCAAGGGTTGGGTGGAGAACGGCGAATTGCATGACGCGGTCTATGATGTCGTCGCATCCGGCGACCGTCTGCGCGACGATGGAACGGTGGAACCCATCGACGCGCCAATCGACATGGAGACCGGCAAGTTCAACACTGAAAAGGGGGACCCGGAATTGAAGGGCGTTTGGACCGATCCGGACTTCGATCCCAACCAGGAAGCATATTATTATGTCCGCGTGCTGCAACTGCCGACCGCCCGCTGGACCCTCTACGACGAAATCAATGCCGGCGTAAAATATGCCGATGACGTCAAGCGGCAGATTGTCGAGCGCGCCTGGGGTTCGCCAATCTGGCACGAGATGAACTGAGGTCCATGAAACTGCGCCTCCTCAGAGAGCCCTTCGTCCATTTCCTCGTACTTGGGGCTCTCATATTTGGTGCTTATGCCTGGCTCAATGACGAGCCGGCGGCGCTCGATAGTAACAATCGCATCGTGATCGATCAGGGCGAACTCGACCACCTCAAGCGTCTCTGGAAACTCCAGTGGAAACGTGACCCGGCGCCAAGCGACGTTGCGGCAATCATTGATCGCCATCTTCGCCAGGAAGTCTTCTATCGGGAAGCCCTGAAGATGAATCTCGACCACAATGACGGGATCATCAAGAAAAGGCTCGCGCAGAAAATGGAGGCCATCGCCGATGACTTGAGCACGCTGATGCGACCTCCAACGAATGAGCAGCTTAAGGAGTATTACGAAAGCCGAGCAGACTTCTTCAAGTTGCCGAAAGCCTACGCCTTTAAGCAGGTTCTGTTCCTGCCCGGAGAAACGAAAGGCATGGAGGCCACCTTAATTTCCATGCGTCGTGGCGCAGACGTCCCGCTCGACCGGAAAAACAAGCTATCCGTTCCGGTGGAATGGTCGCTGACCTCCGTAGGGGATATCGACAATGCTTTCGGTGAAGGGTTCTCAGAAGCATTGGACGATCTGCCGGTCGGAAAAAGGTCGGGGCCCGTGCAATCCGGATATGGTTCGCATCTCGTCTTCATCGAGCAGAAGGAAGAGCCCAGGGTGCCCGGCTTCGACGAAGTCCGGGATTACGTGGCCAGGGAGTATGAATACCAATCTGTTTTAGAGACCCAGGATCAGGTCTACGACGAACTGCTTGGAAAATACCAGGTCAGCATCACGGCCAAAGATGTGCCGGCCGAAATCAGGAACGAGTTTGTCAAATGATTGGGCGCGTTCTCATTGCGACGGTAGTGGCGTGCCTCTGTTTGGCCTCCTCCACGTTCGCGCATGAGATCCGTCCTGCCTATCTACAAATCGATGCGACGAGCCCTGGTTCATACGATGTGTTGTGGAAGGTTCCGAGCAGAGGCGGGACTGTCCTAAACATCCAGCCGCAATTCGATCCTGCCTTTACCCTGACTGAGACAGGCGAGGCCATCGACCTTGAAGGCTTTGTGGTCTATCGCTACCGCCTCACTGGAGAAAAGGAACTGCCCGGGACAGAGCTTGCGATTGTCAATCTGCCACAGACCACCGTTGACGTGCTTGCCAATGTCAACCTGCGAAACGGCGCCAAGCATTCCTTCCTCATGCATCCCAAGACAAACATCGCGATCATTCCCCGAGCCGCGTCGAAATGGAATGTGGTGACAACCTATGCCCGGCTCGGCGTGGAACACATTCTGCTAGGCTTCGACCATCTGCTGTTCGTGCTTGCGCTGATCATTCTCTCAGGAGGCTTTGGGAGGATCGTCAAGACCGTCACTGCGTTTACCGTCGCCCACAGCATCACGCTGAGCCTTGCGGTGCTCGGGTATGTTCATGTGCCGGGCCCGCCGGTGGAGGCAACCATCGCGCTCTCCATCGTCTTCCTGGCCGTGGAAATACTGCGCGCGATGGACGGAAAGGACACTTTGACCGGGCGCAAGCCTTGGCTGGTCGCCTTTGCTTTCGGTCTACTGCATGGGTTGGGCTTTGCAGGGGCCCTGTCGCGGATCGGACTGCCGCAGACAGAAATCCCATTGGCACTGGCTTCCTTTAATATTGGCGTCGAGCTGGGTCAGATTGCCTTCGTTGCCGCCGTGTTCCTGGGATTCATAATCTTGAAGCGAGCCCTTGACGTGCAACGGGACTGGCCAATCGCCGCCCGGAGGATCACCGCGTACGGTATTGGAGCGGTCAGTGCCTTCTGGCTAATCGACCGACTCTGGGGATTTGCGGCCTGAATGCGTAAACAGAGCAGCTTGATCGATGCCGTCAGAAAACAGAGCGGAGGATCATGAGAAGATGTCTACCAACTCAATCAGGTCGTTATTTTGGGTCAGTGCAGCCTTTCTGGCCTTTGTCACACCAACGATGTGGTCGACTGACTCTCGTGCGCAAGACGTCAGCGTGCCGAAGGATGAGTATCATGCGCCTGCCGAGCCATACTCCCCTTATGTCGAGGACCACTATCCGCAAAACGTTTATTTCGGTGATACGCATCTGCACACGTCTTGGTCGGCGGACGCCGGTTTAGCCGGAGCAACCCTCGGGCCCGACGTCGCCTACCGAGTAGCGCGCGGCGAAGCCATCGAGAGCCAAACGGGACAGCCGTTCAAGCTGATCCGACCGCTCGACTTTGTCGTCGTCGCCGATCATGCGGAGAACCTCGGGATCGCGGACTATCTCAACCGGGACGACCCGCTGGTCCTCGAGAGCGAGGCGGGACGTCGCTGGTCCGACTATTTCAAATCTGGCAAGGGCATTAATGCTGCCTATGAGTGGAGCGAGGCGAATGCACGCGGCGAAGACCCCATCGATAGCCCCGAGATGAATGCCAGGGTCTGGGAGAGCGTGATTGAGAATGCTGAACGGTATAACGAGCCTGGCGTCTTCACGACGTTCATCGGTTACGAGTGGACTTCTGGCCCCGATAGCAACAATTTGCACCGGAACGTCATCTTCCGCGACGGAGCAGACCGCACCAAGCAAGTGGTCCCGTTCTCAGCACTGGACAGCGACGACCCGGAAGATCTGTGGTCCTACATGAAGGCCTATGAGGGCAAGACTGGCGGACGAGTCCTCGCCATTCCCCATAACGGCAATCTTTCAAACGGCATGATGTTCATGCTTGAA
>JARRPE010000230.1:0-3193 GCA_037383205.1 Methyloceanibacter sp. | reverse complement strand
GTTTAGTGAAGACGTCCCGGATGCCTGGTTGCGGAACCCGCAGGGGCGGCTGGCCGCGATCCTCGTGCTCGACCAATTCCCCCGCAACATCTATCGCGGCTCACCGCGGGCCTTTGCCACGGACGAAGAGGCGTTGGCTCTTTCGAGGGACGCCATCGCCGCCGGTGCGGACAAGGAGCTGCCCCCTGAACAACGGGCGTTCCTCTATATGCCGTTTCAGCATACAGAGACTCTAGCGGATCAGCGCCGGTCCCTTGAACTGTTCGAGGCCCTCGGCAACCCCGAAAATCTCGATTTCGCCGCGCGGCATTACGAGATCATCGAACGGTTTGGCCGGTTCCCGCACCGGAACGCCGTGCTGGGCCGGGTCTCGACGCCAGAGGAGCTCGCGTTCCTGGAACAGCCCGGGTCGTCGTTCTAGGTGAGCGCTACCGCACGGGAGTGAGCGCCTCTTCCTCTAGCCGGTAGGTGTAGTTGCACGTCTCTTCCTTGGGCCGATTGCAGGGCAGGCCGTAGGTTGTCACGTGCATCATGCGCGACTTCCCGCTCGTGGAGAATTTGTAGCTCTTCACAAAGTCCTCAAAGACCTTGTCCCAGTCGCCCGCGCTCCAATAGTAGATTTGCAGCAGGCAGCCGTTTTCGCTGCAGGCCGGGTTGCTTCCGTTCTTGCAGATGAGCTTGCCGTAGTCGGCGATCCAGTCGGGCCGCCCGTCACCGTTCAGGTCGTCGCTTTGCAGGACATTGGCGACGTCGGGCGTGCCATCCGTCTTGCGGCATCGATCGGCGGCCTCGGCGACGGTTTCCGCCATCTCATCGGGAAACTCCGCCATGAGCTCTGCCGCCGCATAGGACGGAAGCAGGCCTGACCAACAAGCCAGCATGGCGGCTGATAGAAGCGTAAGTCTTGTTGTCACGGCGTGTGGGCGTCAGTCCAGCGGCGGTAGCGGTGTCGGTAGTTCAGCCAAGCGAGTCATCGGGTTTTCCGGCGTGAGACCTGGGCTGACGGATCCGTAATTCGGACCGCAAATGATCTTGCCCAGATGGACGGGGCGGTCGTCCCGGTCGGCAGGCAGGGGCAGGCCGTTCAAGCTGGTCCCGAACAGGGACTTCCAGAAGTAACGTTTGAAGCCGTTTTCGAGGAGTTGAGCGGCGTGTGCGTTGCGGATGCGGGTCGACTTTTCGCCAAGAACAACGGCCACGAGCTTTCGTCCGTCCCGGGTTGCGCTGACCACGATGTTGAAACCCGAGTGACAGATGAAGCCGGTCTTCATGCCGTCGGCACCGTTGAACGTGCGCAACAGGCCGTTATGGCTCCGAAGTTGCCGGTTGGCGACGCTGACCGATTTCATCGAGAAGATGTCGGCGTAGTCCGGAAATTCGATAATGAGCGCGCGCGCAAGGCGGCCCAAATCGCGTGCGGTCGTATATTGCTGCTCGTTCGGCAAGCCATGCGGGTTCGCAAATTGGGTGCTGGTCATCCCGAGCCGTTTCGCTGCCTCGTTCATGCGCTCGATAAAGGCTTCCTCGGTCCCGCCCACGGTCTCCGCGACCATGACGGCGACATCGTTTGCCGACTTGACGATGATTACGCGAATTGCCGTTTCGAGCGGAATGGACGAGCCCACGGGCAGTCCGAGCTTCGTGGGCGGCTGGGCCAGCGCATTCTTGGTGACGATGGCCGGTGTGTCGGGTTTGACTTCGCCGTTGCGCAGCGCGTGGAAGGCCACGTAGGCGGTCATCATCTTGGTGAGCGAAGCCGGGAACCACAGCGTGTCAGGGTCCTCGGCGTAGAAGACAGTGCCGTTATAGGGCTCGAAGACGAGGGCGGGGCTGGCCTTGGCGGCCGCTGAAGCAAAAAGGGCGCAAATGGCGAAAAGGCAAAAAAAGGCACGCCTCAGCATGAAATCTTATCCCCTTCGATCCTTGCGGCGCACATGAACCCGGACCGCCGGCACGGCCGAGACTGGACGGCAATACGTTCCCGGCTCAGTCCCATGGATTGGATCAGCCGCCTTGTTTCACACGCAATTTCGACTGTTCCGTGACAGGTACCACCCTGTCGACCGCAAGTCCGATGCAGCCACGCTACCCGGCGCAACACTAGCGTCTCGGCGCGGTTTCGCAACTGGGACCAGGGCATTTTGCGCCGTCTCCAGGCCAAACAGGCAGAACCGATTTGAGCGGGGCTATGCGCCAAGGGGCAAGATGTATCATCGTGCGGAAATCCCATTGCAGGCGTGACGATCTCGGCTACGAACACGAGACGCTAGTCCGTTCGGTGGTCGAGAATCCATGCGACGGCGGCCGCAAGATCCTCGGCGACAGCCGTTGGCTGTGGGTCGAAGCGCTCTTCGTCGCCATCGCGATACTTGCCTGAACGCACCAGGATTGAGTGGGCGAGACCAGCTTTGAGGGCGCCGGAGACATCGCTTTCGGCATCGTCGCCGACCATGACGGCGTCTTCCGGTGCGCAGTCCATGCTGGCAAGCGCCGCCTTGAAGAAATCGGGCGAGGGCTTTCCGAGCACCGTCGCTTGTTTTTCGCTCGAATATTCGAGGGCGGTCACGAAGGCGCCGGCATCCAGGCTGAGCTTGCCGTCCTCATCCATGAACGCACGGTTCTTGGCGAGCGCCAGGAACGCAGCCCCGTCGATCAGTTCACGAAAGGCGCGGTTCATGTTGTCGAAGTCGAAAGCTCGTCCTGCGTCGCCGACGACAACAGCGCGTTTTGGTCGTTCGGGAATATCGGCGAACTCTTCTTCTAAGTTCGGGTGCACCAAAAGCAGCGGCGAGGTGTCGTGCTGCGCGAGCCAGGCGCATGCCGCCCGCCCGGGCGTGAACAATTCTTCGCCCGCAATCTCGAGGCCTAGCCCCGCCAAGCGTTTGACCAGGGCCTTCTTGGTCTTGGTGGTCGTATTGGTGACGAAGCGGATCGGCAGCCCGGCCTCATGCAGCCGGTGCACCGCCTCAACAGCGCCGGGCAATGCATGGTCTCCCTCGTAGACCACGCCCGCCAAGTCGAGAAGGACGCCTCGGATCATCGAGCAAGCGTGGCGTACTTCGCCTGCCCGGATCAAGGGCCGCAGAGTCGCGGGGATTGGGACTGGGGAGGGCCGAACAAGCCCGGCCCCTATCACCGCGCGATCAAGCAGCCTAATCTTATCGTTTCGTTCCGCGCCAAATCGACTCAGTCA
>JARRPE010000229.1:0-3215 GCA_037383205.1 Methyloceanibacter sp. | reverse complement strand
GGAAGGTCTGCTTGTCCTCGCAGATTGCGTAGAAGCGTTTGGCCCCCTCGCCCGGACGCGTCGCGTCGAAGGCGAAGTAGCAGGAGTTCTTGACCTTGCCGGCGCGCACCTTCTCCTGATGGAAGTCGCGCGCGCGCTTCAACACGGTGGCGGAGATCTGCCCCTCGCCCTCGCCGATATGCGGATTGAGCCAGGACGGCACGCCGGGAATAACCGGCTTGGCCGGCTCCGGCTGCGGCGCGAGCCCGGGCGAGGGGGCCAAACGCTTCTACGCAATCTGCGAGGACAAGCAGACCTTCCGCGCGGTTGCCTCTGGTCATGGGGCCGGGCGCAATTTCGAAGGCGTCGCCAATGTCTCCAACAATGCACGGTGCGCGAAGAATTTCTCGAATGCGCGCAACTCGCACCTGACGACAGGCGGGGGCTACCTGACCGCCGAGACCCGGACCTCGTTCAAGGGCTATTACAAAGACAGCGGCGGGTATCAGCCGCTGGTCCGGTCGTTCGTGCAGTATACGGGCGAGGGCGAGACGGCTACGGCCCGGGCGCGCGCGATTGGCGGGCATTCGGCTGCGATCGTGCGATGGCAGTGCCGCTTGAAAATGCCGTCGAGCAAGTATGCGGACCGGAGCGGCTACGTGCCCTACGGCACGCTTGTGAATTACAGCGCCGGCCGTTCGAGCGGCTGCACGAGCTGGCCGAGGGAAGCCGACGCGCAGTTCCTGGCGATCGCCGATACGCCGACCACGGTCTATATCTATCCGGAAGCACGAGACATCGTCGCCGTGGGGCGGGCTGTGCGCGCTGGCCAGTCGCCGTCGCGCGTGGGCGCTTATTGGAACGCCTCCTGCCTGAAGGAGATCGGCGAGCCGAATTTCTGGCCGCGCGAGAAGCTCGAGCCGGCGCTGCTTCAATACGCGAAAAAGAACCGTTCGGCGCCCGCGCGCACCCTGTCCGATCTGCCGCTGTGCAAGACGGTTGTCGGCTCGGCGCGCTGAGGCGGGCGTATCAGCCAGAGCTAGCGGTGTTCGTCCGGGATTGATCGCGACAAAAAGATCGCCGTGCCGACCATGAGTGGCGACAGCAGGATAACGCCGAACGCGATGAAGATGAGCGCCGTGGTGAAGGGCGACGCGTCCGCCCACACGAGCGTACCGAGACCCCACGCGTCAGTCAGAAGCAGGGCCACCGCGGACAGCGCGACCGCCGAAATTGCGATCGCGTATTGCTTGGCCACGAATTTGATCAGATCCGGCATGCGCTGGAATGCTACCATCTTTGCGAAGCGGGGCTAGGGGACAATTGGCCCCGTTTGGCGTCCCGGACCCGAAGACACTCCTAGACCTGAAAACACCCCAAGACCTGACGACACCCCAAGAAAAGAACACTGAACGTCGCCCATGACCGGCATGAACACCTTCGACAACAAGACCTTCCTTGCGCGCATTCGCGGCGGCGACTTCGCCCATCCCGGCGAAGACGATGCGATCGACCTCGTGCTGTCCCATGTCAGCCCCGCGTCGGGCGAGACCGTGCTGGACGCCGGCTGCGGGCTCGGCGCAACGGCAGATGCCATCGCCAAGAAGACAGGCGCCGATGTCGTAGGCGTCGATCTCGATGCGGAGTCCGTACGCTATGCGGGCGGCCGCTATGAAGACAGGCAGTTCCTTCAAGGCGACATCACCAAGCTCGGTGCGCTCGGGTTGCCCAAGGTGGACGTGATCTATGCGTTCAATTCGCTCTACGCGTGCGCCGACCTGGAAGCCTGTTTTGCCGCGTTTCGTGAGGCCGCCAATCCGCGGGCCCGGATCGCCGTTTTCGACTACATCGCCTACGATGCCACAGCGCTCGCCGAGGCGGATTGTTTGCCGCGCAGCGTGCATTCGATGGCGGAGATGCGCCAAGCGCCCTCGCGGCAGGGATGGTCCTGCACACGTATCGTCAATCTCGATCAGGACTATATCGCCTGGTACGAGCGCTTCCTTGCGCGCATGGACGAGAACAGGGACATGCTTGGCGCCGCGCGTTCTCCCGCTTTTTTCGACGACATTCGGAAGAAGTACGATGACATGCGTGCGTGCCTGGCGCAGGGCGTACTCGGTGGCGCCTTGCATAGTTACGCGCTTGCGTCCTGATGCAGCGCAAGGTGCGTGCTTTGGCATTGGGCCCTAGATAACGAGGATCCAAATTGGGTGGTGGTTACACGCAGGATCAATCCGGTATGCTTGGCACCGATTGTTCCGCGCCCCCGATTCGTGCTGGCAAAATGCCCCACTACAGGCACTTTTCCGCGCAAGATCGGACGGGGATAAATCCAAGAGGAGACGGGCTCCGGTGCGATTGAGGCGTCTCAGTCGGAGAGTAGTCAGTCTGCTGGCTGTTTTGGGCACCGCCGTCCTGGCGGTTTCGCTCCCCGTTCCGCGCGCTCTCGGCGAAGAGCATTTCGAGGAAATCCCGCCGTGGCTGCAAGAGCATGTCGGCGATGGCGACGGTCAAATCTCCGAAATCGTCCTGCAACGGGCGCGCGCCTTGTATATGGAAAAAGTCATCGAAGGCGCGGCCAAGAACCCATGCTATTTCGCCATGGACGCGACGCGGCCCAGCGTATCGCGCAGCGGCGGGGTCGCGCGGCGCTTCTACATCATCTGCGAACACGACCTGTCCTTCCGCGCGATTTCATCGGGCTACGGCAATGGCCGCCGGCTGCCGGGCGCGAATTTTGCGAACGGGCGGCGCTGCGCGAAGAACTTCAGCAATGCCGAGGGCTCCAAACTGACGACGGGTGGCGGCTACGTAACGGCCGAAACCCGGACCTCGTTCAAGGGCTACTATCGGACGCGCGGTAAGTCCGTGCCTCTCTTGCGCGCCTTCGTGCAGTTTGAAGGCGAGGGCGACACGGCCAATGCGCGGGAGCGCGCCATCGGCGGCCATTCCGCCGTGTTGCTGCGGGGCATGTGCCTGCGCAAGAATCCAGAGAGTCCCTATGCGAACGAGAAGGGGTATGTGCCCTACGGCAGCCTCTTGAACTACAGCTCCGGCCGCAGCAACGGCTGTACGAGCTGGACGCCGGAGGACTCGGATCTGATCGTGGACATGATCAAGGATCGTCCGACGACTGTCTATATCTATCCGGAATCGAGCGATATCGAAGCGGTGCGCGCGGCGGTGAAGGCCCGCAAAAGTCTGTCGAGCGAAGGCCTCTATTGGAATGAAAG
>JARRPE010000228.1:0-3223 GCA_037383205.1 Methyloceanibacter sp. | reverse complement strand
CTTCGTCGACAAGGCGCTTGGCAAGGTCGTCCCCTACGGCGTCTACGACGTGGCCGCCAACGAAGGCTGGGTCAGCATCGGGATTACCGCTGACACGGCTGAGTTCGCGGTTCAGTCGGTCCGCACCTGGCGCGCGCGCATGGGCCGCACGCGCTACCCGACAGCCCGTTCTTTGACGATTACCGCCGACTGCGGTGGCCCGCGTCCGGCTGTGGCAGACGGAACTACAGAAACTCGCCGACGAGACAGGGCTCATCGTCCACGTTCATCACTACCCGCCGGGCACATCGAAGTGGAACAGGATCGAGCACCGGCTGTTCTGCCACATCACGCAAAACTGGCGCGGCCGTCCGCTGACCGATCGCCTCGCTGTGGTCGAATTGATCGGCGCGACAATGACCAGGACCGGGCTCAAGGTCGCGTGCGCGATCGACGCCAGCACCTATGAGAAGGGCGTGAAGGTCTCCAATGCCGAAATGGCAAGCCTCAACATCACCGGCGACCAGTTTCATCCAGAATGGAACTACACAATCAAACCGCGGTAATCGGCGATAGCATAGCAGTTATAATTGCGTATGTCCTAAGTTCCGCTACATAAGCGGCCGAACCACTGGCGCGGAAGCATCCATCGAAGCAAGCTTGCCCAATCTGTCCCGGTCAAAAACCGTCAGGCGGCCGTCTTTCCACTGAACGATCCCGTCGTCCTTGAGGCGGCCCAGGGTCTTGTTCGTGTGAACCAAAGACAGCCCGAGCGCATCAGCGAGGTCCTGCTGCTTGAAAGGGAAAATATAGCTGTCATTCTCCATCAACCCCAGTGCGGAAACACGAGAGAAGATCTGACACAGAGCCCAAGACACTTTTTCCAACGCGCTCTTTTGCCCAACTGTGGCCAGAGCGTCGCCCAGAAAATGCTCTTCGACCGCGGCCAAATGCGTCAGGGCGAAAGATCTTTCAGGGAAAGACCTGAAGAGCGTCCAGATGTCGGCCCTATTGAAGACACAAAGGGTCATTTTCGTCGTTGCTTCGACAGAGTGGCCCATTTCCCCCATGATCGCTGCTTGCAGCCCAAGGAAATCTCCCGGCATCACGAAGTTTATGACCTGCCGTTCGCCGTTTTCGAGGCTTTTGTAGCGGAGGCCCATACCGCTAAGGGCCGTGAATAGCTGTGGCGACTTTGATCCCTGAACGAGCAGGTGCGTCCCTGGCTCCACCTCCATTTCGCCTGTCTTGAAGCGATTCATGAAATCGACTTCTGCTTTTTTAAACGGCTCAAAGGCGGAAGTTTGCCGGAGGGGGCACTCGTTGCAGTTGATCGACACTTTGTTCTCCCCTCTCTGTCACAGTTTATTGCAGCATATCCTCAGCATCATCAAGTTACCCGAAGATCGTCTTTTTGGGAGCAGTTTCGCAACCGGTATGTCAAAACATTGTCTGATCGTAACCGCAAACATGGTCGAGGCCGAAGATTTGAGCGATCTCGTGTCCGAGAGCTATGGCATGAAGGTACACACCTACCGAGACGCCGAAGCGGCCGCTGAAGAGGCGAGCACTGGCAACGCGATAGATCTAGCATTCTTGTCCATTGAGTATGGCGCACCTGCCATGTCGGATCTAATCCAGTCGCTACTCAGTGACGGTGCCAACATTATCTTGATCGATGGCTCGGCGTCTGAGTCGAATGGCCCGGTGGGTGTTTTGCGCCGGCCATACTCGTCTTCGGACATCGGTCGCATCATGGCCGAATTCCGCTAGAACCTGGCCACGGCGCCCCAAACTCTATCCTCAAATCCTCTGTTACCCGCGACAGTTTGCCCGGCGTTTCGCAGGTGAACCTTGCATGTTGGCAGGAACGCTTCCGGCCCGCAGATGTTTTCAGTGCAAGTACGGAGTAGAGCGAGAAAGGATTTTGCTATGTTGAACTGGGCGTTAATCTTCCTCACCGTCGCGATCGTTGCCGGTGTTTTTGGCTTTGGCGGCATCGCGTCGGCGTCTGCTGGAATCGCACAGATCCTGTTCGTGCTTTTCCTCTTCCTATTTATTGTCGCGATGATTGTGCGCGCACTCAAGGGGCGTGCACCCTGATACGTGACCGAGACAAGAATTCTACCAGCGGCGCGGACGACTGCGCCGCTCTTTACTTCATAGTGAGAACTACAATATGGACCAGCGCCAAGCGTTGACGCGCGCTTTTCTGGATGAATTGAGACTTGATTCGTCTGATCAGACAAATTTCTGCCAAGCCGTTTCACATGTGGCGCGGGATGTGCTCACGATTGAGAAGAACGATCCTGCGTTCTCAAATGCTCGCATTCTGCACAGGTTGGCAGAGCCTGATCGGATCTTGACCTTTCGCGTGGCGTGGGAAGATGACGCCGGCGATGTATGCATTAACCGTGGCTGGAGAGTTCAGACATCGAACGCGATTGGCCCGTACAAGGGCGGTTTGAGATTTCATCCTGCGGTCAACGTCGACACACTGAAATTTTTGGGTTTCGAGCAATGCTTCAAGAACGCCTTAACGGGTTTGCCGCTTGGCGGCGCCAAGGGTGGGTCTGACGTCGACCCACGCGGCAGGTCAGAGCGCGAGATCATGCGTTTCTGCCAAGCTTTCATGCGAGAGCTGGCGCCGTTCATTGGCCCAGATCGCGATGTGCCAGCGGGCGATATCAACGTGGGCCCGCGCGAGATCGGCTACATGTTTGGCGCGTGGCGCAAGTTGGCAGGCCAATACGAAGGCGCTTTCACCGGCAAGGGATTATCCTACGGTGGCTCTAAAATGCGGATCGAAGCCACCGGGTTTGGCCTCGTATATTTTGTTCAGGCTATGCTTCAGGAAATGGGATCCGACTTGGACGGCCAGCGTGTCGCGATCTCAGGTAAGGGAAACGTGGCCACGCATGCAGCGCTCAAGGCGCGTGAAACCGGAGCTAAGGTCGTCACTCTTTCCGATACGTCCGGAACTCTCTATGCGCCAGATGGCATGTCTCGAGATTTGATCTGCTGGGTTCAGGAAAGGAAGAATGCCGGTGAGGACATCGCTGAGCCGAAAGATGACAGTGTGACTTTCAAACCTGGCGCTGCTCCTTGGGAGTTTGAGCCGGACATTGCGCTGCCCTGCGCGACCCAGAATGAGATGGACGAGAGTATGGCTCAGAACCTTGTCGAGGCCGGAACACAGATCGTCGCTGAGGGCGCCAACATGCCGCTTACGGATGACGCGCTG
>JARRPE010000227.1:0-3668 GCA_037383205.1 Methyloceanibacter sp. | reverse complement strand
CGCCAGATCCAGCAAGATCAGGAACTCGGTGACGGTCAGTGTGACGGGCAGGCCGTCCCAGACGCAGGTGTGGCGTTCGGAATCCATTTTTAGTTTGCCGCGCTCCAGAACTTTGGACTTGTCGTCCGCCACCTGGGCTGTGTCGCGGGGCTGGGCGCGCCGCAGCACCGCCTTCACGCGCTCGATCAGCAAACGCTGCGGGAAGGGCTTACGGATGTAGTCGTCCGCGCCCATCTTGAGTCCGAACAGCTCGTCGATCTCCTCGTCTTTCGAGGTGAGGAAGATCACAGGCATCTCCGTGCGCTGACGAAGGCGCCGCAAGAGCTCCATACCGTCCATGCGCGGCATCTTGATATCGAGGATGGCAAGGTCCGGCGGGGTGTCGAACAGACCGTCTAGCGCGCTGGCGCCATCATTGTAGGTCTGGGTCTTGTCTAGGGCAATAGTTGGCATTGGGGGGGCCTCTTTGCGCGCTGTACGCGATTGACTGGGTGTTATGCTCCTAGCGCTGCGTGAAAACCATGGCAGCATCGGGGCAAAGGTTGGGGCGCGTTGCGCCCGACCCATCGATACCGGGATGCAACAAAAACCGTTATGGCGCAAGTAAATAACTCTCCAGAATTACCCGACATGAAAGAGATCGCGGCCGAAGCGCGCAGCGTTGTCCGGCGGTCGACCAAGGGCTCTTTGGCGACCTTGGACGCGCCCTCGAGGGCGCCCCACGCTTCGCTCATCACCCTGGCCACGGAGGCCGACGGATCCCCGGTCTTCCTCATTTCGACGCTGGCCCGGCATACGCGCAACCTCGCGGCTGACCCGCGCGCGGCAATTTTGGTGGACGGGACGGCAAGCGCCGGTTTCTCGCGCGCCAGGCGCAGGCCGCGTTTTATGTCGATTTTCCAGATTTTTCGTTCTGGCGGCTGCAGGTCGAAGGCGCTCATTTCATCGGCGGTTTCGGGCGCATCGTCGATCTGGCGCCCGAGGATCTGCTCGTTCCGATGGGAGGCGCCGAGACCCTGGTCGAGGCCGAGGCGGAAATCGTGGCGGATATGAACGAAGCTCATGCGGACGCCGTGGCCCTCTATGCGCAAGTCTTTGGCGATGCGTCGCCCGATCGGGCCTTGCCACCAAACCCAGAGGCGCCAGCGTGGCGAATGAGCGGCCTGGGCGCGCTAGGATGCGACCTTGTGCGCGGCACGGAGGCTCTACGGATCGATTTCGCGGGCCCCATCCGGACACCCCAAGAGGCGCGCCGGGAGCTAGTACGACTTGTGGACGAGGCCAGGGCCACGATAGGCTCTGGTTGACGAATGCTATTGGCCTTTTTGCCGATAGGAGTCTTCTCGCAACTGCGAATAAAAAGGGAAAGCTCAATCGATCCGAAGAACGGAACAAACCGAAAACTGGGGACGGAAACGCATGAATATTCAGTCGAAAGTGGCCCCGACCACCAATCCAAAAGTTCTGGAGTTCGTGGCTGAGGCAGAGAAGCTGTTCAAGCCCGACGCAGTCCATTGGTGCGATGGCTCCAAGGAAGAATATCAGGCGATGCTCAAGGCGCTGGTCGACTGCGGCACGGCGATTTGGCTGAACCCGGAAAAGCGTCCCAATTCCATTTTGGTCCGTTCCGATCCCAAAGACGTCGCCCGCGTCGAGGACCAGACCTATATCTGCTCCGAGAAAGAAGAAGACGCCGGTCCGACCAACAACTGGTTCGCGCCGGCCGAAATGAAAAAGATTCTGACCGAGCTGTACGACGGCGCGATGCAGGGCCGCACCATGTATGTGGTGCCTTATTCCATGGGGCCGGTCGGGTCCCCCATCGCCGGCATCGGCGTCATGGTCACGGATTCGGCCTACGCCGTCGCCAACATGCACATCATGACACGCGTGGGTGACGCGGTCTGGGACGCGCTCGGCGACAGCGACGATTTCGTCCGCGGCATGCACACGGTGGGCGCGCCGCTGTCGGCGCAGAACCAGGCCGACGTGCCGTGGCCCTGCAGCGAGACCAAGTACATATCGCATTTTCCCGAGACGCGCGAGATCTGGTCCTACGGGTCCGGCTATGGCGGCAACGCGCTGCTCGGCAAGAAGTGCCATGCGTTGCGCATCGCATCGGTCAAGGCGCGCGACGAAGGCTGGCTCGCGGAGCACATGCTGATCCTCAAGCTCACCAATCCGGAAGGCGCGGTGAAGTACATCGCCGCCGCTTTCCCGAGCGCATGCGGCAAGACCAATCTGGCGATGCTGAGCCCGACGATTCCCGGCTGGAAGGCCGAGGCCATCGGCGACGACATTTGCTGGATGAAGTTCGGCGAGGATGGGCGCCTTTACGCGATCAACCCGGAGACCGGCTTCTTCGGCGTGGCGCCGGGGACGTCCGACAAGTCGAACGTCAACGCGATGCGGACGCTGGATGCGAACTGCATCTACTCCAATGTCGCGCTCACTGATGACGGCGACGTCTGGTGGGAGGAAATGTCGAAAGAGCCGCCGTCCCATACCACGGACTGGCTGCGCCGCTCTTGGACGCCGGATGCCGGAAGGCCGGCAGCGCATCCGAACTCGCGCTTCACCGCACCCGCTGGCCAATGCCCGGTCATCGCCCCGGAATGGGAGGACCCGAACGGCGTGCCGATCGATGCGATCCTGTTCGGCGGACGCCGCGCATCCGTGGTGCCGCTCGTGACCGAAGCCGAATCCTGGCGCCAGGGCACGTTTCTCGGCTCGATCATGGCCTCGGAAAAGACGGCAGCGGCCACCGGCGGGCTCGGCAATCTCCGCCGCGATCCCATGGCGATGCTGCCCTTCTGCGGCTACCACATGGGCGACTACTTCGCTCATTGGCTGAAGGTCGGCGAGAAGGGCGGCGAGAAGATGCCGAAGATCTTCTACGTAAATTGGTTCCGCAAGAGCCCAGACGGCAAGTTCCTGTGGCCGGGCTTCGCCGAAATCTCCCGCGTGTTGAAATGGATCTTCGAGCGCTGCGACGGGACGGCCGAGGCGGTGGACACGCCGCTCGGCAAGATGCCGACCGAGGAAGGGCTCGATACCGAGGGGCTCGATGTGGACAGCGAGGATATGAAGGAACTGCTTCGCGTCGATGTCGAAGGCTGGAAAGCCGAGATTCCGTTGATCAAGGAGCACTTCGAAGCGTTCGGCGACAAGCTGCCCGCCGGCCTGCAAGAGGAACTGAGTGATCTCGAGCAGCGTCACGGGTAGGGCGTCTTCCGAGCGGTAATTGAAGGACGCGTGGCTCGGCCCGTCCCGGCCCCGCGCCGTTTGCCGCAAGGTTTTCGTTCATCGGGCTCTTGCTCCCAGCGGCAACGCCCCTTACGCACTCCCGCATGAACAAGCCCCAAAGTGTCGTCGCGGCCGGTCACACCCTGACCGCGGAGGCTGCCGCCGAAATTCTGGCCGATGGCGGTAACGCCTTTGACGCGGCGATCGCCGGCGTGTGCATGAGCTTCGTCGCCGAGGCGGTATTCGCTTCGCCCGGCGGCGGCGGATTTCTCATGGCGCGGGGGGCCGGTCAGCGCGCGGCGAAGCTGTTCGACTTCTTCGTGGAGACACCGCTCAAGCGCCGCCCCGCGAATGACGTTTCCTTCTTTCCGATCCAGGCGAATTTCGGCCCCGCCACCCAAGAGTTCCATATCGGCCTCGGC
>JARRPE010000226.1:0-5599 GCA_037383205.1 Methyloceanibacter sp. | reverse complement strand
AAGGCGGACAATGCGTGGACGGTCGGCGCGATCGAAGCGATCCCCATCACGGACACGCATGTCCGTCCCGTCCGCTTCTCACCCCAAGAGGGTACACGCCGGATCTTCGCGCTGAACTATCTGGGCCAACGCCTTGGGGATAGGGCGGGTTCGGAAGGCATCACCTTCACACCGCGCGACGACGGCACGGGCCTGTATTGTGCCCCCGCAGCAGAGCCTCTCGGCGACAAGATCGGTGCTCTGTGTACGTCGTGGACTCCGGCGCCGCCGGTCCCGGCGCAACTCGCCCCGGCGCTCGCCAGTGCGTGTGCGGACAAGCCCTTCTATGGCGCTAGCCCCAAGAAGAAGCGCAAGACCAATTCGATTTTCGGGTTTGGGCAGTTTTAGCGCCGGTGCGTCGTCAAGGCTCGCGCGATTTGGCGGGAAAACGAGGGCCACGAGCGTGGCCCTCGAGAGAGATCAAATGAGAGTTGGGACTATTTCTTGCGCGCCCGACCGGCCTTGGCGGCGCCCTGTCCGGCTTTGGACATGCTTCCCGCTGCGGGGGTGCTGGAACGACTCTTGGTCTGTTTCACCGGGGTGACACGGCCAGTCTTGGCATTGCTGCCAGTTGCACTTGTTTTGCCCTTTGGCATTTGAGTTTCTCCATGAGAGATGCACCACGATCGGTGCATCGAGCAGAAAAATTGATCCGAATCTGCGGGGAACGCAAGGGGAACGTGCAGGGTGAAAAATACCGCGAATTCAACGCGGTAAGGGACGCTGGCGGAAAAGAGCCTAGCGCAGCGTGCCGCCGGTGGCCTTCGTCACGCTTGCGACGACCTTTTCGGCGACTGCGTCGATCTCTTCGTCCGTCAGGGTCTTGTCGCGCGGCTGCAACGTCACCTCGATGGCGAGCGACTTCTTGCCCTCCGGCACGCCCTGGCCGGTGAACTCGTCGAACACGCTCACATTGGAGATGAGCGCGCGGTCCGCGCTGGACGCCGCGCGCACGAGAGCGCCCGCATCGGTCTCCGCATCCACGAGGAAGGCGAAGTCGCGCGTGACGGCTTGAAGATCCGAAGCATCCAGCGCGGCCTTCGCCGTGCCTTTGCGCTTCGACGGCGGCAGGTTGTCGAGATAGAGCTCGAACGCGGCCATGGGCCCGTCCGCATCGAGGCTTTCAAGCGTATCCGGATGCAGCTCACCGAACACACCGAGCGTCACCTTCGGGCCGAGCTTGATGGCGCCGGAGCGGCCGGGATGGAACCAGTCGGGGGCTTCGCGCGTGATCTGCACGTTGTTCTGGCTGAAGCCCAGCGCCTCCAGCACGGCGATGGCGTCGGCCTTGACGACGGCCCAACCGGCCTCGGGCGCCGTGCCCGACCAGTGGCGTCCGGCGCCGCCGAGCGATGATTTTCCGAAGCGCACGCCGCTCGCGGCGACGAACTGATCCTCCGGCTCGAGGCTGCGATAGGCCTGGCCGAGTTCGAACAGGGCACCGTCCGCGAAGCCGCGGTCGCGGTTGCGTTTGGCCGCGCTGATGAGACCCGGCAGGAGGCTCGGGCGCATCTGAGACATCTCCGTCGAGATCGGATTGTCGAGCGCCAGCGACTCGCTGCCGCCACCGAATAGGGCGGCTTCGGTCTTCGGAATGAAGGACCACGTGACCGCTTCGACGAGTCCGCGGGCGGCAAGGAGGCGGCGCGTGGCGCGCGCTCTTCTCTGCGCCGGCGTGAGCACCGGCTTGGCGACCCCGGAGAGGCGCGGCAACGGCTCCGCCGGAATCTTGTCGACGCCGGTCAGGCGCACGATCTCTTCCACGAGGTCAGCCGGCATGGACAGGTCGGGACGCCAGGACGGCGGCACGGCCTTCAGCACGTGGCCCTCGCCCTCGAGCTCGATGCCAAGCAGGTTGAGCTTGCGTTCGATAACGCGGTGAAGGAGCGACAGCCCGCTCAAGCGGCCGATCAGGCGCAAGTCGAAACGGAAGGGCTTGTTGGCTTTCGGCGCGCGTCCGGTCACCGTCACGGTGCTGGCCTCGCCGCCGCAAAGATCGAGCACCATCTTGGTGGCCTGCTCGATGCCGTGCTCCGCCGATTGCGGATCGATCCCGCGTTCGAATCTGAATCGCGCGTCCGAGACGATGTTCAGCGTGCGGCCCGTGCGCGCTGTGCGCTTCGGATCGAAATAGGCGGATTCGATGAAGACGTTGGTGGTGTCCTCGGTGCAGCCCGTCTCATCGCCGCCCATCACGCCACCAAGGCCGAGAACGGCCCGGTCGTCGGCTATAACGCACATCTTCTCGTCGACCTTGTAGGTCTTGCCGTCGAGGGCTTCGAAACTCTCGCCGATCCGGCCGAGGCGTGCGCGCCCCGATCGCCTTCAGCCGCCCGTGCAGCCAAGCCGGGCTCGGACCGTTCTTGACCCCGCGCACGAGACGGCCGGCGAAGATCGGACAGGCGCTCTTCGTCTCCTTGTCGAATGTCAGCTTGACCGGAACTGGGTTGTCGAAACGGCCTTTGACGGGTTTGACCGGGTCCTTCTTGAGCTTGCCGAGGCCGGCAGCGGCGAGGTCGCGGGCGACACCCCGCACGCCGAGACAGTCCGGCCGGTTCGGCGTGATGGCGATATCGAAGATCACGTCGTCGAGCTGAAGCGCCTTCGCAGCTGAACCGCCCACGCGGGCCTTGGCTGGAAGCTCGATAATGCCCGTGTGCTCGTCGGAAAGTTCCAGCTCGCGCTCGGAGACCATCATGCCGCTGGATTCCACGCCGCGGATCTTGGCCTTGGTCAAAGTGAAGTCGATGCCCGGTACGTAGGTACCGACCGGGGCGAACACGCCCTTCATCCCGGCGCGAGCGTTCGGCGCGCCGCAGACGACCTGCAGCGTCTCTTTGCCCGTATTGACCTGAAGCACCTGGAGCTTGTCGGCATCGGGGTGTTTCTCGGCCGATACGACCTCGGCCACGCGGAAATCTGCGAGTGCCTTGGCCGGGTCGACGACCTCTTCGATCTCGAGCCCGATCAGGGTCAGCGTGTCGGCGATCTCGTCGACCGACGCCTCCGTGTCGAGATGTTCTTTCAGCCAGGACAGCGTGAACTTCATCGTCTAGCTCAGCCCCCCGGCAAGGGTGGGGACGGCGAGCGGGGCGAAGCCGTAGTGCTTCAGCCAGCGCAGGTCGCCGGAAAAGAACGCCCGCAAGTCAGGCGCCCCGTACTTCAACATGGTCAGCCGGTCGATGCCGACACCGAAGGCGAAGCCCTGATACTTCTTCGGGTCGAGGTCGACAGCCTTGAGCACGTTGGGGTGGACCATCCCGCAGCCGAGGATCTCCAGCCATTGGTCGCCCTCGCCAATGCGGATCTCGTCGCCCAGCTTGGCGTAGCCGATATCGACCTCCATCGACGGTTCGGTGAAGGGGAAGTGGCTCGCGCGGAACCGCATCTTGACCTCGGGCACCTCGAAGAAGGCCTTGCAGAACTCTTCAAGCACCCATTTAAGGTGGCCGAGATGCGTCTCCTCGTCGATGACCAGCCCTTCCACCTGGTGGAACATGGGCGTGTGGGTCTGGTCTGAATCGCAGCGATAGACGCGTCCGGGCGCGATGATGCGCAAGGGCGGCTTGTTGTTCAGCATCGTGCGGATCTGCACGGGGCTCGTATGGGTACGCAAAACAGGCCGCGTCCCGTCGCGGCCTTCGGCGAAATAGAAGGTGTCGTGATCCTGCCGGGCCGGATGCTCGGGCGGAATATTGAGCGCCGTGAAGTTGTTGAAGTCGGTCTCGATATCGGGCCCTTCGGCGATCGAAAAGCCCATGTCGGCGAAGATCTCGGTGATCTCGTCGGTCACTTGGCTGACCGGATGAACCCGGCCCTCGGCCAGCGGACCTTCGCGGACAGGCAGCGTCACGTCCGCGCGCTCGGACGCCAGCTTCGCCGTGGTTGCCGCGCGGGCAAGCGTCTCGCGCTTGGCTTCGAGCGCTTCCGAGACGGCGACCTTGACGGCATTGACGGCCTGGCCAAAGTCGCGCCGCTCCTCCGGCGGCATGGAGCCGAGCCGCTGCATCAGGGCCGACACGCGGCCCTTCTTGCCGAGCGCGCCCACACGCACCTCTTCGAGGCCCGCCAAATCGGACGCAGCCGCGACCGCCTCAAGCAGTTCTGCTTTGAGGGTGTCGAGCTCTGACGCGCTCATGGGCCTTGCTCCTTCGCCGTTTGAGGCTGGGCCTTAAGCCCGGGCGGCAGAGGCGGCTTCGACCAATCCTTGGAACGTTTGCGGCTCGCGCACGGCGATATCCGCCAGGACCTTGCGGTCGAGCTCGATGCCGGCCTTCTTGAGGCCGTTGATGAGCTGGCCATAGGTCACGCCATGCAGGCGCGCGGCGGCGTTGATGCGCTGTATCCACAAAGAGCGGAACGTGCGCTTCTTCACCTTGCGGTCGCGATAGGCGTACTGACCGGCCTTCTCCACCGCCTGCTTGGCGACGCGGATGGTGTTCTTACGGCGTCCGTAATAGCCCTTGGCCTGCTTGATCACCTTGCGGTGACGGGCATGGGCGGTGACGCCACGTTTCACACGGGACATTTCGGTGCTCCTCTAAGCGTTGTTCTCTGCTGCCTGGCCCTACCGGGCGCAAGCCGTCGCCCTATCGGGCATAGGGGAGAAAATTCTTCTTCACGACCTTTGCGTCTTCGTCGGCCAGGACCATCATCCCCCGGGCATTCCGGATGAACTTGTTGGTCCGCTTGATCATGCCGTGACGCTTGCCTGCGGCGAGGCACTTCACCTTGCCGTTGGCCGTGACCTTGAATCGCTTCTTGGCACCGCTCTTCGTCTTGAGCTTGGGCATTTGGCTTCCTTCTTCGGTAGGCTCTGGACGGGTCCAGGCCCACGTTCTTGAACAATTTCGAACAGATATGCTGGAAAGCATGCGAGCCGCCACGGCATGCCCTGCCGGGCGGCTCCTTGAACCGCGGGTTATAAGGGGAATTGAGCCCGGAGCGCAAGCGCTGTCGGCGCGATCCGGACCCGCCGCCTAGCGTGGTGCGAGCACCATGACCATCTGGCGCCCTTCCAGCCGCGGCTCGGACTCCACCTTCGCGATCTCGGTGGTGTCGCCCTTGACCTTGTTGAGCAGCTGCATGCCCAGTTCCTGGTGGGCCATTTCACGGCCACGGAAACGCAAGGTCACCTTGACCTTGTCGCCTTCCTCGAAGAACCGGTTCATCGACCGCATCTTCACGTCATAGTCATGTGTGTCGATGTTGGGCCGCATCTTGATCTCTTTGATCTCGACGGTGCGCTGCTTCTTGCGCGCCTCGGCGGCCTTCTTCTGTGCCTGGTATTTGTACTTGCCGTAATCCAGGATCTTGCACACCGGCGGCTCGGAATTCGGTGCGATCTCGACGAGATCGAGGCCGGCTTCGACAGCGCGCGCAAGCGCGTCCTCAATGTCGACCACACCGACATTGTTACCTGTCGCGTCAATGAGCTGGATTTTTGGAGTGTCGATAACCTCGTTGACACGAGGGCCTCCCCGGTCGGGGGTGAGCTTCATGGGCCGTCTTACGATGTTTCATTCTCCTCTAGTGAACTGACGCCCTCGCCGCGGCGAGG
>JARRPE010000225.1:0-3264 GCA_037383205.1 Methyloceanibacter sp. | reverse complement strand
CGGCAGCACCACGGCGGTCCACCCCACGCACCCAAGTCGCGCGCCACCCGGGCGCCCCCGGCTGATCTGAACCGCCCGGCGGCGCCCTCGCCGCTGCCCCCGGGCCCTGCGCCGCCCCCGCGCCGGGCCGGGCGCGTGTTGACCCGCAGCCTCCCCCGCCGGCATTTCCAGCGCCACTGCGAGGATTCAAAGGCCCAACGACCACGCCTGCCTGCCGCCGCTCCGCCTCGAGCCCAGCCTCAACCCGCAACCCGCCTCTAATTTCAGCCCGCCTCAACCGAGCCCGCGCTAACAGAAGGCCGCTTAAACGGCCTATCCGCTCGCTGTGGGCTAGCGAATCCGAGTCTCATTTCGCACGATGTGCTCGATCTGGCTTTGACTCCGGTGCTCCATGATTCGTCGGGTCGACTGTGCGATGAGATCGTTTATCGGCAACCAGAGCAGTGCGTAGCCCCAAACCGCCAGGGCGTAGGTCCAGCCGATGGGCGCGACGAATATTCCATAGACCGCCACGAGCGTTCCTACGACCTGTGTGGCTTCTGTAGTAAGAAACAACCGCAAGTTTGGGTAGGGTTTCTTCCAGAACCAGCTCTGGTTGCGTGTGACGTAGATCGTCAGGTGCCCGGCGACGAGAAGCTTCAGGAAGATCAGCGTCTGAATCTGCTCACGCGGAAGCTTGAGATGGGTATCGGCGTACCAGAACAGCAGGAAACTGGCGACAAGCCCCGAGGTGCCAAGCGCTGCTGCGACCGTCAGCACCTTGGGCATGTCCCAGCGCAGCGGCCGATCGGCGACCTTGGCGTTGTCGTAGGCAATCATCATGATCGGAAAGTCATTCAGGAGCGCGAGAAGCACGATCATGATCGCGGTCACGGGGTAGAAGTCGAACACCAGGATCGACAGCGTCATGAACATGAGAACGCGGCTGGTTTCGGCGATGCGGAAGGTGGCGTAGCTCAGCATGCGCTCGAATATGCGCCGCGCCTCCTCGACCGCCGCAGCGATGACCGAGAGACCCGTGTCGGTCAGCACCACGTCGGCGGCCGCGCGGGCGGCGTCGGTTGCCCCGCTGACGGCGATGCCGGCGTCTGCCTGCTTCAGGGCCGGGGCGTCGTTCACGCCGTCCCCGGTCATCGCGATGATGTGGCCGCGCGACTGGAGTGCCTTGACAATGGCGAACTTGTGCTCGGGCAACACTCGCGCCACACCGTCGGCAGCCTCAATTCGGGCGGCGACGTCCGCGTCACCGGCGCCGTCGAACATCTTGTCGGCCGAAGCGATGTTGGTCCCCAGCCCGAGCTTGCCGGCGATCTGACGTGCGATCGCCTCATGGTCGCCAGTGATCATCTTGATCGTGAGGCCCATGCTACGCGCCTGCGCGATCGTCGAAGCTGCGTCCTCGCGCGGGGGGTCGAAGATCGGAATCAGGCCCATGAAGGTCCATGCGCCGTCCCCGTCCTTGCACGCTGCGCCGAGGGCACGGTAGCCGTCATTGGCCAGTGCCTCGACCGCATCCTCGACGCGCTTCCGGTCGTCCGCCGCCGGCTTGACCAGATCGAGGATCACCTGAGGCGCGCCCTTACTGAACCGCGCCGTCTTGCCGTCCTTCTGCGCGACGGCCTCCGTACGTTTCGAGATCGGGTCGAACGGCGTGAATCCTGTGACCTCAAATCCCCCCGTCGCCTCCGGGGCGCCGAGAGCCGGGCCAAGCACCGCCTTGTCGATGGCATCGGGATCCTGCGGATTGCTGGCGATCCGCGCAGCCAGCATCAGGTCGTCCGCGCTGACCCCAACCTCGGGCTGCACGTCGCCCACCGTCAGCGCGTTCTGGGTCAAGGTCCCGGTCTTGTCCGCGCACAGCACGTCGACGCCCGCCAGTTCCTCGATCGACACGAGGCGCGAGACGATCGCCTTCATCTGCGCGAGCTTTTCGGCGCCTACGGCCATCGTCACCGACAGTACGGTCGGCAGCGCCACGGGGATCGCGGCCACCGTCAGAATCAGGCAGAACTTGAGCGTCTGCCAAAAGGGCGTGTGGCGGAACAAGGCTACCAACAGGATCAACGCGACGAGCGCTATCGTGGTGAGGATCAGGAAGTTGCCGATGTTCAGAACCGCGCGCTGAAAATGCGAGCGGGCCTCTGCCGTCTCGACCAGCTGCGCGGTCTTGCCAAAGTAGGTGTTCATGCCGGTCGCCGTGACGACGCCGGTCATCTCGCCGAGCTTCACCACCGCGCCGGAGTAGGCAGTGTCGCCGACCTTCTTGTCGACGGGGAGCGACTCGCCCGTCAAGGCGGACTCGTCGGCGCTCAGGTAGTCTCCCTTTACCAGCCGAATGTCCGCGGGCGTGATGTCGCCGATCTTCAACGCCACCACGTCACCGGGAACGAGATCGCGCGCGGGGACCTCTTGCCATTTCCCGTCACGCAGCAAGCGGGCCGAGGGTGCCAGGCGGGCCTTCAGTGCCTCGATGGCGCTGCCGGCCTTGCTCTCCTGCCAGTAGTCGACACCGGCATTGACCAGGAGCATCGTCATGATGATGGCGAAGTCGGCCCAATCGCCTAGCACCGCCGACAGGATCGCGGCGGCCTCGATCATCCACGGGATCGGCGCCCAGAAATAGCGGCGAAGCCGCTCGAAGACGGTCGTCTTCTTCTCGGCCAGCGCGTTCGGACCGAAGCGTTCGAGCCGCGCCGCTGCCTCTGACGCGGTGAGACCCTTGGCAATGTCAGTGTCTTGTCCGGCGGTCGCGCCGGCCTGTTCGGCGGCGTCGGTCATGCGTCATACTCCTCGCCAGCAGCCAGTCGCGGGCTCGATCGTGTCGGAAGGTCCGGAAAGGCCGGCGTCCTGTGGCTGTCCCTGGCTACAACCCGGCTCATAGCCAACGGCCTTGCCCCACCGTCGCGATAGCGGTCAAGTCGTGCGGTCATGCCTCTTTCCCGTAGTCTTGCCCGCTTTAGCCGCCCTGTCGGCCGAGGCAATCCATCTGGCGATCCCGGGCCAGGCCTCCTCGAGCGTCCGAGTACCCATGAACAGGCCGATGTGTCCTCCGGGAACCAGCTTCTTCCTCACCAGGCTCTTCGGCGTACCGACGAGATGCGCGGTTGCGAAGACCTGTTCCTTGGTTGTGATATCGTCCGCTTCCCCCGCCAGCAGATAAACGGGACATGTAACGGATTTAAGCGAGAGCTTATGCCCCAGTGCGACGAACTCGCCCTTCGCAAAGCGGTTTTCCTTGAAGATGAGTACGATCGCCTGGAGATA
>JARRPE010000224.1:0-3286 GCA_037383205.1 Methyloceanibacter sp. | reverse complement strand
AGCACAAGGTCAACATCTTCTACACCGCGCCGACGGCGATCCGCGCCCTTATGGGTGCAGGGGACGGGCCGGTTGAATCCACGGACCGCAGCTCGCTACGCGTTTTGGGTTCGGTCGGCGAGCCGATCAATCCGGAGGCGTGGGACTGGTACTACCACGTGGTAGGCGGCGGCCGTTGTCCGATCGTCGATACGTGGTGGCAGACCGAGACGGGCGGTATTCTGATATCGCCGTTGCCGGGCGCTACGGCGCTCAAGCCGGGATCGGCGACGCGTCCGTTCTTTGGCGTGCAGCCCGCGCTCGTCGATGCGGACGGGAAAAAGATCGAGGGCGCCGGCGAAGGCAATCTCGTCATCCTCGATGCCTGGCCGAGCATGATGCGCACCCTCTATGGCGACCATAAGCGCTTCGTCGACACGTACTTCTCTGCCTACAAGGGGATGTATTTCACCGGCGATGGCTGCAAGCGCGATGCGGACGGCTATTACTGGATCACCGGGCGCGTGGACGACGTGATCAACGTCTCCGGTCACCGCATGGGTACGGCAGAGGTCGAATCCGCGCTCGTCGCCCATCCGAAGGTTTCCGAGGCGGCCGCTGTGGGCTTCCCCCACGACATCAAGGGCCAGGGCATCTATTGCTATGTGACCCTGATGGCGGGCGAGGATGAGGCCGATGCGCTGAAGAAGGAGCTGCGCGACTGGGTGCGGAACGAAATCGGTCCCATCGCGGCTCCCGACCATATCCAGTTCGCACCCGGCCTGCCGAAGACCCGCTCGGGAAAGATCATGCGGCGGATCCTGCGAAAGATCGCCGAGGACGAGTTCGGCAATCTGGGAGACACCTCGACGCTCGCCGACCCGGGCGTCGTCTCCCACCTGATCGAGAACCGCCAGAACCGCCGGGCGAGCTAACGGCGCACGGCGCTCAGCGAAAACGATTGCGCGGCCGGGCTCCCATGCCCGGCCAAACCGCGCTATGAACCTCCTATGAGCCCCGCGCACGGCGAGGCTGTTTTGCGAGGTTGGCGAATGGTGTGGATCATGCGGGGGCTGGTGGCGATCGCCTTGGCCCTGGGGCTCGTGATCTTGATCGTGGTCCTGATCGGCAATGTGGGGTCGGGCGGCGACGGCCGGGAGGTGACGGCGCTGACTGTCGGCAGCCGGACCGTCATCGTGGACGGGTACTACGAGACACTGAGCCAGGAATCGATCGCCGACGGCATCAAGATCATCGTGGAGGGCCACGAGATCATGGTCACCGCCGACCAGCTTTCTGTCGACGGCGCAGCGCAAGTCTTGGAGCCTGAGGAAAACGTCACCGTCGCGGTGTCCAAGAACGGCGCGATCAAGGTGACGCTCGACCCGGAGAACTAGGGCCGCGCGAAAGAAATTGGGGCCCCGCCGGGAGGCCCCAATCATGACGCTTTTTCAGATTGGATGCAGAGCCGGCTCTAGCCGGTCATGACCTTCGTGAACTGGGCCAGCATGGTGTTCCAGGCATCGCGCGTATCGCGATCGAAGGACTTGTCGAGAGACCGCTCCAGCGTCCAGATCAGCGCACGGGACATGCTGCGATAGTGGCGCGCGCGGATGCCCATCTGGCGATGACGGGTGCCGAGCAGTTTGAGCGTGGGCGCAAGGCCGTCTTCATGGCCGAGCGAAATCATCGCGAGCTTGGCGCCGGCGGAGAATTTCCGGGCCTGCATCTCGACAGGGCCGTCGAACTTCTTGCGAAGGCCGGGATCGAGGCGGAACAGCTTCAGGAAGAAGAGCTGGGCCACCAGGTCCAGCGCTGGCTCCAGACGGACAAAGCTGTTGAGAATCAGGCGCTTTTGCGCCGTTGTGAGGCTCAAGTCCTTCGATGAGGCGCTTCTGGCGCGGCGGGCGGACTTCTTGGGCGCGGCGTCCGAAACGTGCAATGCGGCGGGCATGTCGGGTTACTCCTTGAACTAAATTATCCCCAGAATGCGCAAACCGGATTGATGAAGCGTTAAGGTAAGCGCGAACTTAAGCCGCCGGGCGCTCGGTGGCGGCTTCCGCTCGAATTTCACTGCCCGCTCAAGCCCTTGCGCAGGGCCGTTCCGCTCCCAACATATAGGAAGCCGCAGATTTCCGCGGTTTTTTGGACAGTTCACGGAGGCCACACCGTCCATGAGTTATCTGCGCACGGCAGTTCTGCTTGCAGCGCTTACCGCTCTCTTCATGGGAATTGGATTCCTGCTCGGCGGGCAGACCGGCATGATCATCGCGCTCGTGATGGCGGGCGGCATGAATCTGTTCGCCTATTGGAACTCGGACACGGCCGTGCTGCGCATGTACGGCGCGCACCTGGTGGACCCGAATAGCGGCCGCGACGCGCGCGAGCTGTACGACATGGTCGCGGGGCTCGCCCGCAATGCGAACCTGCCCATGCCGAAGGTCTACGTCATGGACAACCCGCAGCCGAACGCCTTCGCCACGGGCCGCAATCCCGAGAACGCGGCCGTGGCCGTGACGACCGGCCTGATGCAGACCGTCAACCGCGAGGAACTAGCCGCGGTCATTGCCCACGAACTCGCGCACATCCGCCATCACGACACGCTGCTGATGACGATCACGGCGACGATCGCGGGTGCGATCTCGATGCTCGCCAACTTCGCCATGTTCTTCGGCGGCAATCGCGATAACAACCACATGGGGTTCATCGGCACGCTTGCCCTGATGATTCTTGGGCCCATCGCAGCCGGTCTCGTCCAAATGGCGATCAGCCGGACGCGCGAATACGAAGCCGACAAGGTCGGCGCCGAAATCTGTGGCCAGCCGCTGTGGCTGGCGTCGGCCTTGCAGAAGATCGCCGGCGGCGCGGCTCGCATCCCCAACGAAGAGGCGGAAGAGAATCCCGCATCGGCGCATCTGTTCATCGTCAACCCGCTGCATGGGCTGCGCCTCGACCGCATGTTCGCCACGCACCCGCCGATGGAAGAGCGCGTGGCGCGGCTCGAGGAGATGGCCCAATCGATGGGGTCCCGCAGTGTCAGCGCCGGCGGCTATGACGGCGGTGCGCGCAGTGCGGCCACTGGGTCCGGGCCCTGGTCGGGAAGCGTGCCCGAAAGCCCGCGCCGCGCCCGCGGCCCTTGGGGCTAGGGGGATAGGGGGCTAGTCGGTAGCGCTGATTCAGCCGCAATAAGACGCCGCAAGACGAAGCGCCGGCCGCCGCGCCACCGATCTCCCTAGACTCTTAGAAACCGAAGCACCTTGGAGACAACACGATGACCACCACTCCCCGGAACAGCACTTCCTCGGCG
>JARRPE010000223.1:0-3304 GCA_037383205.1 Methyloceanibacter sp. | reverse complement strand
TTGGAGACGATGAGAAGCGCCGGCTCATGGATATGCGTCGGTCCGGCGCTGTGGAGGCAAACGCTGGCGGGGTTGATCCGCTCGCCCTAGCTGACAAGATGGCTAACTCCATCGACAGTTCCGGTAAGCTACAAGACACCTACTTGCCCCGGCGCGTGGCCGTGGTTCGGCGCGCGGACGCGGCCAGAAAGCGTGGACGGCAGGCGCTCCGCGAGAACGAATGGGGCTCAAAAGCTGGAAAACGTAGCTTGGAAAGTTGGAACGAGTTGCCGCCACACCAACCAAGCCATTGAAAATATTGGAGCGGGTGATGAGAATCGAACTCACGACACGTAGCTTGGGAAGCTACTGCTCTACCACTGAGCTACACCCGCCCGTGTCCACCATGGGTAGCCCGAGCAGGATGACTTGAAAAGTCAGAAAAACAAGCAACTCTCACGCAAGGGTGAAGGGCGTAGGGCTTGCGGTTCGCAACGCCGCCTTCATTAATGCGGGCCTACGCCATGAGCCAAACCACCGCGCCGATGACCGATACCGCCCTCGCTACGCCTCCGAGAAAGTTCGCGGACCCTGATCGGACTGCCGACGGGAAACGCCGCGCCCGCGTCTCGCTGACACGCCTCACGACGCTGTGGATCAATACGGGCACGCTCTGCAACATCGCCTGCCGCAACTGCTACATCGAATCGAGCCCCACCAACGATGCCTTCGTGTACATCAGCCGGGCCGAAGCGGCAGCCTTCCTGGACGAGATCGCGCAGGATGGCTGGCCCGTGACCGAGATCGGGTTCACTGGCGGCGAACCGTTCATGAACCCGGACATGCTCGGTATGCTGACGGACGCGCTTGAACGGCGCTTCTCCGCGCTCGTCCTGACGAACGCGATGCAGCCGATGATGCGCCCCCCCGTACGGAAAGGATTGCTCGCATTACGGGATGCTTATGGCGACCGGCTAACGTTGCGCGTGAGCCTCGATCACTACACGGCCGCGCTTCACGACGAAGAACGTGGCCCCGGCAGCTTCGACAAGACGTTGGAGGGAATCGATTGGCTTGCCGCAGAAGACTTCTCGATCGCGCTTGCCGGGCGCACATGCTGGGGCGAATCCGAACGGGCCGCTCGGGCCGGCTATGCCGCCCTGATCGAGTCCCGCTCTTGGCCCGTCGTACCGGATCAGCCGGACGCCCTCGTGCTGTTCCCGGAGATGGATGCGCAACAAGACGTGCCCGAAATCACCGAAGATTGCTGGGGTATCCTCGGCCTATCGCCATCAAGCATGATGTGTGCGTCGAGCCGCATGATCGCGAAGCGGCGCGGCGACAAGGCGCCCATTGTCTTGCCATGCACTCTGTTGACGGATCTTCCCCGTTTCGACATGGGCGCCACGCTGGCGGAAGCGGCAAACGCACAGGGCGGCCTATTTGATCAGGGGACGGTCAAACTTTGCCATCCTCATTGTGCCCGATTCTGCGTACTAGGTGGCGGCTCGTGCTCTGCGGCCCCCGTTGAATAGGCGGCTCCTATGGCACGACATCGAGGCCAAATACCAAAGTCTATAATCAATCTAATTTATGTGCGTTCTGCATGATTGACGCTATTCTGACCGTGCGGACAACTCTACTTGGTTGTCGACACGCAGTGCCTGACAGGAGTGAATATGGGAAAGAAGTCGCCGCAACAAACAGATGTGGTCGTTGGACACAACATCCGTTTCTGGCGGTTAGAAAAAAAGATGTCTCAGACCGACCTTGCCAACCTTCTCGGTCTGACCTTTCAACAGGTCCAGAAGTACGAGAACGGTGCAAACCGTGTGGGCGCAAGCCGGCTGATGCAAATCGCTACCGCGCTTGATGTGCCGATCCATGCCTTTTTTGAAGGAGCGGGGCCCCAGACGGACCAGGCGGAGTCGCCCATCAAGTTCGTTGGCGATCAACAGGCTCTGCGACTGGTTCGCGCCTTCGCCGATATCGACGATGCGGGTCTGCGGCGCTCGGTGGTGAACCTCGTCGAGGGGATCGCGGGCAGGCAGCCCGAGGAGAACGGCACGAATTAGATCGGAACGGTCCCTAGAAATTGCACCACAATAAAGCAGCCTGTCCTCCACCAAAAATCACGGATTTTGGTGCATGAGCCGCCCTTCGGGCTACTCGTCCGCGTCGGACTCGCTGTCCGCCGCCTCGTCGGTGCTGCTGCCCTCCGTCTTGATTTCAAAGGGCAGTTCGAACGAGGCGGATTTGTCTCCCAGCTTGTCGGTGAATTTCAGTTCCGCCACGTATTTTCCGACCGGCGCCTCCGTGAAGTCGATCGTGAGCGAGGTCATCACCTCCATGTTGTTGTCGCGGCTGTTGAAGGTGAACGTCCCGAATCCGGCCTGCTCGCCCAGCACCTTACCCTCGCTATCTTTGAGGATGAGGTCGGAGACGAGCTCCGCATGGTTCAGGCCGCCCTCCTTCTTCCAGGTGAATCCGACCGGCTCCACATAGATAAAGAGCTTTTCGCCGGGCTTGAAGACGGTGTTGGGACGGGGATCGTAGATACCGTACCCAGTCGGCGCGGCCTTGACGAACAGGGCCTCGCGGAACAAAAGCGGTCCCTGCTCCCAAATGCGCAGCGCGGCCTTTCGGATCGTATTGTAGGCCTCCAGGTGGTTGCCGCGCTTCGCTTCGCTCGTGGCGCTCTTCGCAAGCTCCTGAACGCTCTGGGCGTGCGCGGGCACCTGAGCACCAGTACTCACGACGAAAGCCCATAAAAACGCGATCGCAACGTGTCTCATCGTGCCCCCTGAACCCCGGAATATGGCCTGCTGCTCGGAATGCGCCACAATCGCATAAGGACCGGCCTCGCGCCACTCCAACGCTGCGGCCACGGGGCCGCGTTGCTCTTCAGGGTGCTGCCATTCTAATGTGTGCCCATGCATGCATTTGCTGAAGCGCTCTCCGATCCTGACCTGCGAGGCGCCTATCTCGCCTTCTCGCTGACCCTCCTGATCCTGCCGCTTGTCCTGCTCTGGCTCTGGTATCGCCGGCGCGCAAAGGCCGGGACGGTCGACCGCGACATGCTTATCCGGGTCGGCGTCATTACGCTGGCTTGGATGGGGGCCAATGCCGCGGCCCTCGGGCTTCTGATGTGGGCCGACACTGTGGCAAGCGCTGCCAGCTGAACGCGCGACCTAGAGCCTAATACGGATTGTTTTCCGATTTCCCGCGCGTGGCGAAGAACTCCTTCGCCGCAGCGAACACTACGGGGCTCAGCAGCGCCAGCGCGATCAGGTTCGGAATCGCCATCAGCGCATTGAGCGTATCG
>JARRPE010000222.1:0-9028 GCA_037383205.1 Methyloceanibacter sp. | reverse complement strand
CAGGTTCAAATCCTGCCACTCCGACCATTGATCTGGTTGACGAACTCGTCGCCCCCCTAGGCCTTCGCTAGAGTGGCCAGACGAGCAGGATCATGGGAATGGCGACGATCGCGATCACGACCTGAAGCGGCAGCCCCAGGCGCCAATAATCTCCGAAAAGATAGCCCCCCGGGGCCATGACCAGCGTATTGGACTGATGTCCAATCGGCGTGAGGAATGAGCAGGACGCGCCGACCGCGACGGCCATCAGGAACGGGTCGGGGCTCACATCAAGCCGCTCCGCCAGCTGGAAGCCGATGGGGGCCATGAGGACGGCCGTCGCGTTGTTGTTGATGGCGTCGGAAACGAACATCGTCCCGACCAGCAACAAGGCGATCATCCAAACCGGCGCCAGATCCCTGCCGAGCGCTGTCATGCCATCGGCAATCAGGGCGGCGCCACCCGTGGTCTCCAAAGCCTGACCGACGGGGATCATGGCTCCCAGCAGGACGATCACAGGCCAATCGATACTGTCGTAGATCTCGCCCGGCCGCACGATCCCGGCAAGCACCACGGCCACGGCACCGGCAACGAAGGCAATCTGGACCGGGAGAAGATTTGTCACCGTGGCGGCGATCGCCAGCATGAAGATGACGCCCGCCCAGAGCAAGCGGCGCGGCCGCCCGATCTTCAAGCTTCGCTCGGCGAGAGGCAGACACCCCAGTTCCGCAAGCGTGCTGGCCATGGTTTCGGATGGGCCTTGGAGGAGCAAGACGTCGCCAATCTGCAGCCGGATCTTGCCGAGGCGTGTCCGGACGCGCCGGCCATGACGCGCAATACCGAGAAGGTTGACGCCGTAGTCGCGGCGCAACGTCAGGGCCGTTGGTGTCTTTCCTTCCAGGCGTGATCCCGGCTTGATCACCGCCTCGGCCAGCTCGACCTGATCGGATTCGATCCTGTGCGGGCTCAAGCCCTCGCTGTTCAGCAGCTTCAAGCCTGCTGCATCCACGAGTTCCTTGATTGCGTCCGGCTCCCCTTCAAGGATGAGAACGTGGCGCGCATGCAGCTTCTGCGTTGAGGATGGGGCAACCTGCCGTTTGCTGCCCTGGACCAGACCGACGATGCGCGCCTCGTTGTCGACGAGCTTCTCGACTTCCTGAATCGTCTTGCCCCAGGCCTTGCCTTTCTTTTGCACTCGGGCTTCCGCGAGATAGTCTCCCACGTCGAGGGCATCGTCGTTGGACCCTCGACGGTCGGCGGACAGGAGACGCGGCCCGACGAAAATGATGAAGGCGAGCCCGGCCAGGGCCACGGCCAAACCGACAGGCGTAAACGCGAACATGCCGAAGGCCGTCCCCGTCTCGGCCTCGCGAAAAGACGCGACGATTAGGTTGGGCGGCGTGCCGATCAGGGTGACCATCCCGCCGAGCAGCGAGGCGAAGGCGAGAGGCATGAGGGATTTCGCAGGGGCGTAGTTGTTCCGATAGGCATTGCGCAGCGCCACCGGCAGCATGAGAGCTAGCGCACCAACATTGTTCATGAAGCTCGACATGACTGCGACCAGCCCGGCTTGCGAGCTGATCTGCAACGTCTCTGAACCACGCAGCGGCGACAGCAGGCGGACGATCACATCGACAATACCGGCATTCTGAAGGGCCCGGCTCAGGATCAAGACCGCGGCCACGGTAATGACGGCTGGGTGGGCGAAGCCCGAGAACGCCGTGTCGACCGGAATCAATCCCGTGAGCGTGACGGCCAGCAGCGCTAGCATCGCCACCACATCGTAGCGAAAGCGCCCCCAAAGAAAGAGCGCGAAGGCCAAAAAGAGTGTCCCGAACGCGATTATTTGATCCAAGGTGAGCATTCTGTCCTTCCGGCCCCGCAACAACTCCGTGCTGATTAGCGCACATGCATACACGCACGGTCCCACGGCGACACCGCGGAGCCGGGAGACTATCGCAAATTTAGAAGCTGAAAAGCGTCTGCCGCCGACGGGATTCCTTCTCGGACGGCGCATCGGGAGAAGTGCATCCCTCGCGCGAATCCGGCGAGGTATGGCTGATGCCTCAGCGCTGCTTGAGCGGCTCCAGGGCCGTGGCAGTCTTTGCGAGCCGTGCGAGGTTCAAAAAAATTATCGGCGCTCTGGGCCGGGGCTACGGTGTCTGGGCGGGCTGCCAGGTGTCGTCCGGGTCAAACGTCTCGATTTTACCGGCGATCTCGGCCGTGTCCTCGCCGAGATCCTTCTCCAGCACCTGGCTGTCCTGATTGACCATGAAGGTCATAATGCCCGAATTATTGTACTCGGCGGGAAAGGCGATCAAGGCGTAGCCGCCCGTCATACGCCCATCTTCCACATATTCGCGCGCGCCACCTTCGGCGCCGTCGCCTTGGCTCTTGAGAATGCGGAAGTAGTAGCCGCGATAGGGGATCGGCGTAACACCGTCCGGCTCGTAGCCCTCGTCGATGATCTCGACGAACTTCTTTGTCAGGGGGCTCTTCTCCTCGCCTTCCTCGGTCGGCCAGAACAGGCCATCTTTCTTACCCGGAGAACTCATGATGCGCTGCGCATAAGCAGGCGGCGTCTTTCCGTCCGGATTGATTACGACGTATGCCTCCTGGGCCTTTATATAGGTGCGGGCCGCCTCGATAGCCGAGAGTTCGTTGCGGCCGATACGGCGAATGAGAATCTCCTCAAGACCGCCCTCGGTATCGAACTCCCATTTTCCATTTTCGGTCTTTACGACGGGAATCGGAAAGGGCCAGTCGTCGTCGCCGAGAAGGAGGACCGCAAAATCGTCCCCTTCCGTCTCGATCTCATGGCTCTTCTCGTAGGCTTCCATGAACCTCTCACGCGCATTCTTGTCCGCAACCTCATCGCCGGAACTCACGACATTCTGGCCGTCCGGGCCCAAAATCTTGAGAAGCTCTTTCTTGTCGCCGCTGCGGGCGGCGCTGACGAGTGCTTCGACCGCGGCATCGGGACTGTCGAATTGCTGCTCCGCGTCGGCCGGGGTGCAAAGTAGGAGAAGCGATACGCCAAACACCGCGCGGCTCAATTGTCGAACTAAGGGCATGTTAGTTATCCACCAGTCTTTGATCTCGTTCGTGGCTTCCAGTGTCGTGATGCGAGGACTATCGGCGCCGGCCTCCGCCGGCACGTCGTCCACCGCCGCCATGGCCTCTTGAAATGCTACGTCCGCCTGCGCTGGCGCGTCCGCGCGCACCACCGCCCCCGACCTTTGGGCGATCGCCGGGGCCGGCCGCGGGGCGATTGCCACCGCCACCGCCGGGCTTCTTGAGGCCTGCCTCAATATCGCCGACGGAAGGACGCCCACCGCCGACGCCCGGACGTTTATCACCAGCAAGATTGCCGGGGCGGCCATTGCCGCTACCGGGCTTTTTCAGGTCGGCTTTGAGGTCGCCGACTGTCGGGCGGCCTTTGCCATCGCCCGGGCGCCGATTTCCCGCGTTGTCGCCGACCTGGTTGGCAACGTTGTTCCGGTTGCCCTTGCTATCGAACTTGTTCCGCACCTCGGTGTTGTTGTACTGCACGCCACGCCGGTGCTCGGAATTGTGCTCCCACTTCTGGACGTTCAAATTGTTGCGGTTGATCGTGTTGCCGCTGATGTTCCGGTTCACGTTCACGTTGATGTCATTACGACCCCAATTGATGTCGTCGCCCCAAATCGCGTTGCCGATCGCGAAGCCGGCGCTCCACGCCAGCCCTGTCGCCAGCGCGCTGCCAAAGCGGTAGCCAGGGGGCGGCGGGAAGTAATAGGGTTGGTAGCTGGGATAGGGCCATGCCCCGTAAGCGACTGCCGGTTCGTAATACGGCACATAGATTTTCTCGGGGTCGGTCGGTTGGATGGCGATCACCTCCTGGGGCGGCGCACCTTGTGTCGACGCCCCTTCCCCGCCGCCGTTCTGCACCAGCGTCTGCGTTACGCTCACGGTCTGTTGCGGATTCGACTCAAGCGTCCCGTTCGCCTTGGCCCGCGCCCGCAAGGCCTGAACGGCATTCATCACATCGGACTGCTGCGCAAGAACCGCATCACCCAGCTTCTGGGTCCAGTCGAGATCCTTGTTCATCATCTCGAGGGCGTCGGGAACGGACACCAGATCCTTGATGCTGTCGTCCCAATCCTGGTCCGCCAGCGCCTCCTGCAACGCATCGCCCTTGAGGTCCTTGTTTTGCTGATACCAGCGTTCCGCCTGCATGATTTCCAGCGGATAGGTTGAGGCGATCAGAACATTGGCAAGGAGCGGATCGGGGTAAAGCGCGATGGGGGCCACGAGTTGCTCGAGCTCAGCCTCGCTGAGCAGCGTGTCTTGAGCGTCGCCCGCCGTCGCGGCATCGGGATCGCCGGATGTTGTCGCCTGCGGCGGCGGCGTAACGGCCTCCGTCACCGACGTGTCCTGAGCTAAGGCCGTCTCGCTTATCATAAGCGCGGACGCCATGGCGATCGTAACACCCAGAAAACGCATCTTTCTACCCACGGGCGTTGTCCTCACTTCTTCCCGGCTTGGGCCAAGCACCGAAACACCAGGGTGAGGCGTGCCGTCTAATAGGCTGCACCGTTTATGACAAAAACACGGCGCGCGCCCAAGAGTTGCACGATCTCTACAGGAAGAGTGCGACTCGTTGAACAAACCAGACGGCTGCCAGGGAACCAATCCCGTAGCCGAGCGCCGTTCGGAACCAGGGGCGCTCGAAGGACAGAAGCCGGCGTACAAGCGTGCTGGCGCCGACCACCGCGAACACGAACAGCAGCTGTCCCGCCTCGACGCCGAGATTGAACGTGAGAAGCGCGAGCGGCACGTCGGATTGCGGCAGTCCGATCTCCTTCAGCGCACCGCCAAAGCCCAGCCCATGCAGAAGACCGAAAGCGAAAGCGACCAGCCATGGCATACGCTTGGTGAGATCAGACTCCGGTCCGGTCTGTCGCACGATCTCCGCCGCAACAAACATGATGCTGAGCGCAATGACCGCCTCGACGGGCGCCTGGGGAATCTGCGCCCAGCCAAGAGCAGCAAGAGCCAGCGTGATGCTGTGGGCGACGGTGAAGGCGGTGACGACCTTGACCAGCATCCAAACGTCGCGAACTAGCAGGAGGAGTGCGAGCACGAAAAGAAGATGATCCACGCCCAGCAGAATGTGCTCCAGCCCTAGAAGAAAATAGGTTCGAGCCGTCTCGATCCAGGTTGGCGCGGCCTCCACAATGAAGGACGGGTTGTCGGGCGTCAGGCGCGCGGCCTGGACTGCACCGCTATCGGACTCCACGCGCACGACCACGTCCGTAAACGTACCGGAGAGCCCATCGATGGACACTTCGCGGTTCGCGAGCCCACCCGGGCAGCGCACTGCCAAATGTTCCAGCAGTGCCGCGCCGGCCTGCTCGTTGCGCCTCGGCGCCGTGTCCGCGCACCCGGCCGGCAGACGCACGTGAAGGCCGAGGCGCATGTCGCCACGCGCCGGCACTTTGAACCGCATGTCGTAAGTCTCCGAACCCGTCTGTCGGATCTCCAGGAAACCGGGGCGCAGCTCATGGGCGTCCGAGGCGCTGTGAAGCGCGACGAGGAAAACTGCCGCTGTGAGGAGCCGGATCAATCCGCATCATCCTTCTCCAATCGAGAGGACTTCTCGGGTTGCGCCGAAATCTCCGATTGAGATGACTTCCCCTGCTGTGGCGCGTTTAGCTCCGGCAGGACGACTTCATACTTCCCGCGCAGCTTCTCGTACGCGTCAGCCTGGTATTCTTGGCGTTTCAGATTGCGCCAATCGCGACGCACGGCGTCCCGCACCTCGTCGAGTTTTGGATCATACCCTTCCTCCCGCTTGGCGACGCGCACGAGATGCAGACCGAACGGCGAAGCGTTTTTTTCGCGAAGACCTCGCCGAAGTCGCGCTCAACCGCCCCCAACGGTGACAGCGGTAACGATCTCGGCAGCAGCGTCGGATCGCCGAGTTTGTCGGGATCACCGCCTTCCTTCACAGCCTGAAGCATCTCTGTCGCGCGCGCATCCGCATCTCCGCCAGACAGCTTCGGATTGATGAAGACTTGCTCGAACGCCAGCTTCGGCTCCACGCGATAGCTGTCCTTATGGTCATCGAGATAGGCCTGCAGCGCCACGTCATCGGCGGCGAGCGCTTCCTCGCCGGGCTCCGATAAGAACTCCATCTTTTGCTGCATGCGGCGGCGGATCAGCGTGTCGTCCCGATCGAGACCGAGTTTGACGGCTTCGCGGTAGTAGACCTCTTCCTTGATATAAGCATCCAACAACCCGCGCAGTTCCTGCGGCGTGGGCGGCCGTTGCCAAGTCTTCGAAAAGACCTGTGCCAGTTGCAGGACGCGGCCTTCGGTCACGACGATACGGTCACGGATCGCAGCCTCTTCTCCGTCCGCAAAGAAGACGTAAGCCGCGAACACCGCCACGCCGATAAACACGAAATGGACGAGCGGCTCACGTATTAGCCGGCCAAGAACACTCATGCACGATCCCTAGCGTCCACGGCCTTATGCGTCACGCGAAATTCCGCTAACCCTTCGGCGTGTACCAGATGGGCGACGTGTAGGCGCGTTCCTGTCCCGAAACCGGCGCGCCTTCGGGGATATCGACCCCGAAGCGGAACGCGTCATAGGTCGACCAACGCGGCGTGGGAATTTCCAAAACACGGACGTAATAGAAGGCCTTTTGGCTCGGATCGAAGTCCGGGTCAGTCCATACCGCCGCGAGCTCGGACTCGCCTATCGTGTTGGTGAAACTCGCAGTCTTCACATCGACCGTATTGCCGACCGGCGGCACTTTGCCATCGTCGCCAGGCTTTCGGTCTCCACTCCAAACCACGTCATAGACCTTCTCGTGCGTCTCGCCTTCTGCGTCCAGCCAGCCCTTGATGATCTGGATGCGATCGAGATTGCCGCCGATAGGATCTTTCAGTGCGAACGCCATGAACGTGGGCGCCTCAGCATTGTCAGGTATTGCCGGCAAGTCGCCGCCCATGGGCACGCCCTTCTCATACCCAGCGAACGCAGGCGTGCGGCTGGCGATATCCGCATCGTTGTAGTTCCAACCACCGAAGAAGCGCACGAGCATGCGGCTGCCCGTGGTGGCGTAGGTCTCCTTGCGCTCCATGGCGTCGAAGATCGCTTCCCGCGTGTTCTCTGGCGCCCACACAGCGGCCAGTCCGGAGCTAACCATTTGCCACCCGAAGATCGTGCCGACGTCGGTCTTCATGAACGGGTGAGTCATGCGCTCGGGGCTCGGCTCGGCACCGGAATGCTTGCCGAAGAAGTTGTCCTCTTGCGCGGTCGCAAGCGATGTATGGCTGTCTGTGGAACCGACCATGCCGATCTTGTAAGGGTTGGTCCCGATTTTCTCTTCTAGCTGAAGACCGCGCTTCAAGGCCGAGCGCGCATACTCGCCCGCTAACATATCATCCGTCTTCGCTTGCGAGGCATCGAGATTGCCGACGTCCCAGGTTTCGTAATTGGCGAACTCATCCTCGGGCGACAGATAGGGATGCGTTTCGCCATCGCCCTTGATCTGCGTGGCCTCGTAGAGCGGCTCCCACTTGTCCCGTTGGTCGACATAGAGCTTGTCGAGCTTACGGCCCGTATACTGTTCATCGATCGGGAACATGATGCCGTTCGACAAGTTGCCGTTGTGGGCAATCGCGAGAACGTCGCCGCCAGTGCTTGTCTCATAAGTATCGAGCCATTTATAGAGCTCAAGCGGATCGGTGCTGCCTTGTGGTTCGATCGTAGTGTAAGGAACCATCCTCAGTGCCTTGTCCGCGTCGTCACGGTAGATGACCACGCGGTGCAAATTGTTGCCCTTGGCTAGCGACGTCCATTCATAGCCGATGAAGGCCGTGAAGTTGCCCGGGTCGTTGAACTCTTCGGCTGCGTCCACCGTCTCCTTCCATGCCGATTTGTAGGGCCGGGAGTCCGGCGTATACATCAGAGACTCTGGAAACTCCCCTTGAGAGAAGAGCCCGATCAGCTCCAACGCGACTTCGACGCCTTGGCCCGCCTGAATCCGCTCATACCAATCCTTGCCCGTTGGGTCGGAGAGGATGTGCGGCTTGCCGGCGAACATGTCCGGGAAGAAGCCCATGTTATCCGAGTGATCGGCTACGAAACCGCGCTGCGCGTAGGGAGAATAGGTTTTGCCCTTGTATGCTCCTTGAAGCACTTCCTCTCCGTCCGGTGGCGGAGGCACTTGCGCCGAAGCGGACTGGAGCCCCAGGAGTAAGGCCAGAGCCGATGCTAAGAGTAGAGCCGGTGCGTGTTTGCACATTGTTTTTCTCCCTAATTAACCTCTTCATTTTGGCCAATCATCGCTTCCTGGCAGGCAATCATCCTTTCGGCGTGTACCAGATCGGCGAAGTGTAGGCGCGCTCCTGAGTCGTCATCGGCACGTCGTCTGTCATGTCGACATCGAAACGCTTCGCCTCATAGGCCGTCCAGCGCGGTGTCGGGATCTCGATCACGCGCGCGTAGTAGAACGCGCTTCTGTCCGGATCAAAGTCGGGGTCCGTCCACACCGTGATCATCTCGGGTTCGCCGATGGAATTGCTCCAAGTGGCATTCTCGACGTCGACCGTATTGCCGACCGGCGGTAGCTTGCCGTCCGAGCCCGGCTTCCGGTCGTCGCTCCACACGACGTCGTATACCTTCTCCTCGGTCTCGCCGTCCGCGTTGAGCCAGCCCTTGACGATCTGGATGCGATCGAGATTGCCGCTATAGGGATCCTTCGCCGCTGCGACCAGGAAGGTGGGCGCTTTGCCTTCGGGCGCGGCGCTCAGATCGCCACCCATGGGAACGCCCTTAGAGTAGCCCGCTGCCGCGGGAAGCCGCGTCTTGGCGTCGGCCTCGTCGAAATCCCAGCCACCGAAGAACCGCACCGTCATCCGGGGGCCCGTGGTCGCGTAGGTCTCCTTGCGCTTCATGGCATCAAAAATCGCCTCGCGCGTGTTCTCGGTTGCCCAGACGCCGGCATAGCCGCCGGCCGCTTGTTGCCAACCTTTGATCGTGAATTGGGGATC
>JARRPE010000221.1:0-3340 GCA_037383205.1 Methyloceanibacter sp. | reverse complement strand
GCGGATATGGAAGGTCAGGCCCCGCTCGGGGCTGGAAAACCGTCCTGGTTGAAGGACTTGGGAGATCAGGTCGGCGCGCACCTGCGTGATGAGGTCGCGGAGCGCCCGCATGCAGGCCGGATTGATGAACACATTCACCAGCAGGATCAGCATGCTCACGATCAGCGCGAGGGCGATGAGAGGGCGGCAGATTCGCCAGACGGTCGCCCCGGCGGCCGTCATGACGATGATTTCGCTGTCGCCGTTCATCCGATCGAGGGTGTAGAGCGCCGCCATGAGGACGGCATTCGGCGCGATCAGCGTGATGAGGCTCGGCAGGCTGAGCGCCGTCATCTGGAAAAAGATAGTCAGGCCCTGACCTTGCGACGTAATAAGGTCGAGCTGTTTCAACGCTGTAGCCAGCCAGATGATGGCCGTCAGCGTCAACAGGATGAGGAGAAACGCACTCGTCACCTGCCGAAACATGTATCGGCTAAAGAGCGTCATGAGCCTGAATTTTCGATGTCCCCTAAACGTCCCAAAACCACGCCGCGCGAAGATGCCCCCAAATTCGCGTCAACCGGCTGGTTTCTAATAGTAATTCGACCAGTTTAACGTGGCGGAAATTCGGCCATTCCGTATGGGTTGCTTTCGACCCACGCAACACTTACGAAGGTCGAACGATTTCTTGCCTTTGTTGCATTGTTGCACCACGGGCGCGCGGGCGCCCGCGAAGGCGGTTCCCTGCCGACTGCACCTTTCGCGTGGGGCGGCGTGACCCACACCGATGGAGTTTGCCTTGACCAATCCGACGACCCTGTCCTTTGTCAGCCCGTCCGCGGCAGCCGCCGACGGCGTTGCTGTTGTCTTCGCCGAGGAGGGAGCCAAGTTCACGCCGGCTGCGCAGGATCTCGACAAGAAGACCAAGGGTCAGTTGAGGGACGCCGCGAAGCTCTCCGACTTCAAGGGCAAGAAGGGAACAAGCGTGGACGTGCTCGCGCCGCGCGGCGTCAAGTTCGCGCGTATTCTTCTCGTCGGCCTTGGCAAGCTCAAGGACTACGCGAACGACGATTGGGTCAACCTTGGCGGTGCGGTTCGCGGACAGCTGACCGGCCGGGAAGGGGCGACGGCGCATGTCTATCTCGAGACGGCGAAGGACGACATCACGCCTGAGGACATCGCGAGCTTCGCGCTCGGCGCCCAGCTTCGGAACTACACGTTCGACAAATACAAATCCAAGAAGTCTGAAAACAACAACGACGCCAAATCGCTCAAGAAGCTCGTCATTCATTGCGCGGATTCGCGCGCGGTCCAGCGGGCCTATGCGCCCGAGCGCGCTATTCTCGATGGCGTCAATTTCGCGCGCGACCTCGTCAACGAGCCGGCCAATATTCTGAGCCCGGCCGAGTTCGCCGCCCGCGCCAAGACACTGACCAAGGCCGGCGTGCAGGTTACCGTTTTGAGCGAGGCTCAGATGAAGCGGCTCGGCATGGGCGCGCTCCTGGCCGTCGGCCAGGGCAGCGAGAACACAAGCCATATCGCGGTCATGCAGTGGAAGGGCGGCGGCCGGAAGGGCGGTGAGCCGATCGCGATCGTCGGCAAGGGCGTCACCTTCGACACGGGCGGCATCTCGCTCAAGCCCGCCGCCGGCATGGAAGACATGAAGGGCGACATGGGTGGCGCCGCCTGCGTCGCCGGGCTCATGCTCGCGCTTGCCGAACGCAAGGCCAAGGTCAACGCGGTGGGCGTGATCGGGCTCGTCGAGAACATGCCGAGCGGCAAGGCGACGCGTCCCGGCGACGTGGTCGAAGCCATGTCGGGCACGACGATCGAGGTGCTCAACACCGACGCGGAAGGGCGCATGGTTCTGGCGGACTGCCTTTGGTACGTCCAGGAGAAGTTCAAGCCGAAGGCGGTCATCAATCTCGCAACGCTCACCGGTGCGGTGATGGTCGCGCTCGGCAAGCTGCACGCCGGTCTGTTCTCGAACAGCGACGAGCTGTCGGAGCAATTGACGGCCGCGGGCCTGGAGACCGGCGAGACGCTGTGGCGTCTGCCGCTTGGTCCCAAGTACGACAAGCTCATCGAGTCCAAGGTCGCGGATATCAAGAACACGGGCGGCCGCTGGGGCGGGTCCATCTCCGCCGCGCAGTTCCTGCAGCGCTTTATCAAGCCGGATACGCCGTGGGCGCATTTGGACATTGCCGGCACCGCCATGGCGTCCGATCCGACCGAGATCAATCGAAGCTGGGGATCGGGCTTTGGCGTACGATTGCTCGACCGTTTGATCCGCGATCACTACGAGAACCGCTAGGGAGCCGGAACAGGATGCGGCGCCGCTCCGGCGACGCCGCACGCCTCAAATCGCCATATCCGATATTTTCCATAATATAACTTATGCGAATTCCAGGTGTGGCCGGCGAGAGGTTGAGTTTGCTTCGGTAAGCCGATGATTTTCCATATTAAATTGAGCCTTTAACGCGCCGCCTTTTGAGATGCCTGTCAAGACTGAACCGCGCCAAAAGTCGGACGATGAGCCTTATACGCTCGCTGATCTGCTGGCTGTCATGGTGCGCTTGCGCGATCCCGAAACGGGCTGTCCGTGGGACGCGAAGCAGAGCTTTGAGACCATCGCCCCCTACACGATCGAGGAAGCCTACGAGGTGGCCGACGCCATCGATCGTGGCGATAAGAGCGGGCTGAAGGACGAGCTGGGCGATCTGCTGTTGCAGGTCGTCTATCACGCTCAGATGGCGAACGAGGAAGGATCGTTCGCGTTTGATGACGTTGCCGACGCGATCACCCGGAAGATGATCCGGCGGCATCCGCACGTGTTCAATGACCCTACCGGCCGCGACGCGTTTCTCGGCTCAGGCCTGTGGGAACAGATCAAGGCGGAAGAGAAAGCGGAGCGCGGCGAAGCGACCGATCCGTCGAGCATCCTCAATGATGTGCCGGTTGGCATGCCGGGTCTGACCCGTGCCGCGAAGCTTCAGAAACGCGCGGCGGAGGTCGGGTTCGATTGGTCAGACGTCGGTCTGATTATCGAGAAGGTCGAGGAAGAACTGGCCGAGCTAAAGGAAGCCATTGCCCACGGCGAGCCTCAGGAGCGCATCGCTGATGAATTCGGGGATGTGGCCTTCGTTTTGGCGAATGTGGCCAGGCACTTACACGTCGATCCGGAGTCCGCGCTGCGGGGTACCTGCAACAAGTTCATCCGCCGCACGCTTCTGAAGCTTCGCGGCACGGGTCAGACCCGGCATGCCAACCGGCACATCGTTGAGTATGCTCGACGGATCGGTCGCTTCGCCGCGCTCCGCTTTCTCTTCCGCCTTGATCTGTTCCCACAGGCCTGAGCCGA
>JARRPE010000220.1:0-5395 GCA_037383205.1 Methyloceanibacter sp. | reverse complement strand
GGCAGCGCCTCTACGCTTTCCTTGTCCAGGGCGATGTAGAGCTTGACGGCCTGTAGCTGGTCCGGAGGAACCGGTCGACGCCGCCTTCGTGGCCTATCAGCTGAATCGTGGCACCCGGCAGACCCGTGACGCCGAGCTTGAACGCGCGTGGAACGTATTGCTTGTTGAGAAGCTTGACCTCATAGCCATTACGGACGCCACCGTCGGAGAGTTTGACATAAAGCGGGTTGCGGTCATGCAGAACGTTCACGTCGAGAACCGGCCGCATGATCAGCGCAACGACCATGATGATGCTGACCAGGACGATGAGGCCGGCATAGAGCAGGACGCGCGGCCGGAGGATGCGCAACGGTTCGGCGTTCTCTGCTCCCGCATCGAGGTTCCGGATCGTGTCGTACGCGATCAAACCGCGAGGCCGGCCAACCTTGTCCATGACTTCGTCACAGGCGTCGATGCAAAGCGCGCATTGAATACATTCGAGCTGCGCGCCGTCGCGAATGTCGATACCGGCGGGACAGACCGCGATGCATTGGTGACAGTCGACGCAATCCCCCCGGCCTTCCCAAGATTGACCCGCCTTATGCGGCCCATGCGGCTCGCCGCGCCAGGCCCGGTAGGAAATCAGCAGGGAGTCGCGGTCGAACATCGCGCCCTGAATCCGGGGCCAGGGGCACATGTAGATGCAGACCTGTTCCCGCGCGATGCCGCCCAGCACATAGGTCGACAGCGTGAACAGGCCGATAAACAAATAAGCGGCAGCCGGCGCGCTGAAAGTGATGAGCTGCTTGGCCAGGGTCGGCGCATCGGCGAAGTAGAAGACCCAAGCGCCACCGGTCGCGACAGCGATCAAAAGCCAAGTGAGATGCGTGGCGCTCTTCCGCCAGATCGTTTCAAACGACCTTGGGTGCTTGTCGAGCCGCAGGCGCGAGTTGCGGTCACCCTGCCAGAAGCGCTCCACGGCGATCATCAGATCGGTCCAAACCGTCTGCGGGCAGGTGTAGCCGCACCACACGCGGCCGGCCACGGAGGTGATCAGGAACAGCGCCAAGGCCGCCAGAACGAGCAAGCCGGTGACGTAGTAGAATTCCTGCGGCCAGATCTCGAGAAAGAAGAAGTAGAAGCGGCGCGCTGGAAGATCGAGCAGAACGGCTTGGTCGGGGAGATAGGGCCCGCGGTCCCAGCGCACCCAGGGCAGTAGGTAATAGATGCCGAGCGTGACGGCCATGACGATCCATTTGGTCGTCCTGAACCGGCCATGGGCCTCCTTCGGATAGATCTTGGTGCGGCCTGCGTAAAGCTGCGTTTCCTCCTGTGGGGAAGACGCACCGCCGCTGCTGCCCAGCTCGACATTTGCCATCTTCATTCCAGATTACGACCAGACGCTATTGCCCGCCACCTAGGGAATGTACATAAATCGCCAGCTCCTTGATTGTTGCTGGATCGAGGCGCTCTTCCCAGGCCGGCATCATGCCCGCGCGGCTGTTGGTGATCGTTTCGACGATGGTCGCCTTGTCGCCGCCATACAACCAGAGCTCGTCTGAGAGATTCGGCGCGCCCAGCGCTTGGTTCCCGGAACCGTCCGGACCATGGCAGGCCGCGCAATTGGTCGCAAAGATCTCTTTTCCGCGCGCGGCTGCCGCGGCGGCGTCCTCATTGCCAGAGAGCGAGAGGACGTATTCCGCCGTGTCGGAAATCTGCTCGCGGCTCAGCATGCCCAGCTTACCGAATGCGGGCATCATGCTTGCTCGCGTCTTCGGATCTTCGGCGCGAATACCATGCTGAATTGTCTGATGGATCGCGTCGAGCGAGCCACCCCAAAGCCACGCATCATCGCGCAAGTTCGGATATCCAAAGCCCCCTTGAGCGCCGCGGCCATGGCAGGGCGCGCAGTTATCGCCAAAGGCTGCTTGGCCGCCCGCAAGCGCGAAGTTGAAGAGTTCGGAGTCGGCCTTGATCGTTTCCATATCGGACGCGGCGATCTTGTCACGGAAGACGGCTTTCTCCGTCTGCGAAGCGGCCACATCCTTCGTCACCTGATTGCGCTGGCTGTAGCCAAACAGGCCCTTAGTATACGAGGACGCCGTAGGCCAGGCGGGATAAACAAGCCAATAGCCGATCGCCCAGATGACTGTTGCGTAGAAGATATAGAGCACCACTTGGGTAGTGGGTTGTTCCACTCCTCAATGCCGTCCCACTCGTGACCGGTGGTTCCGACCTCCTCCGAAGAGTTGGGTTCCTTGTTGGCCATGGCTCAGCTGTCTTTCCCGTTATCGGACTCTGGGTCGTCTTCCAATGGCAATTTCGCCGCTTCATCAAAGCTCTTCTTGTTGCCGGGCCAGAAGGCGTAGAGAACGACGCCGGCGAACAGCACAATGAAGAAGATGAGCGCGGCTACCTGACTGATCGAAGCAACTTGTTCGTATTCCATCGTCCCGTCCTCACCTCAGATTGGGGCCGGCTTCGTCGAAGTTGGCGAAGTCGACGAGCGTTCCGAGCATCTGCAAATACGCGATCAACGCATCAAGCTCGGTGATCTGTTCCGGATTGCCGTCGAACGATCCTGTCTGCGCTTTCGGATAGCGGCCGAGAAGGGCCTCGGCGTCACCGGTGTCCTTGCCGGCCTGCGCCTCTAGGTCGGCCTTAGCCGACTCGATCATCTCTTCCGTATACGGGACACCGACGACCGCATTGGCCTTCAACTGATCCTGGATGTCGTCATAGTCCAGCGCACGCTCCGCGAGGTATGGGTAACCGGGCATGATTGATTCGGGCACGACGGATCGCGGATTGATCATATGCGCGCGGTGCCACTCGTCCGAATATTTGCCGCCGACGCGAGCCAGATCCGGACCCGTGCGCTTCGACCCCCATTGGAACGGATGGTCGTACATGCTCTCGGCGGCCAAGCTGTAGTGACCGTAACGCTCAACCTCGTCCCGCAAGGAGCGGATCATCTGGCTATGGCAAACGTAGCAGCCCTCGCGGATGTAGATGTTGCGCCCAGAGAGCTCCAGCGGCGAATAAGGCCGCATGCCTTGGACCTTCTCGACCGTCGACTTCAGCCAGAACAAGGGCGCGATCTCGATCAAACCGCCTATGCTCACAACGATGAGGACGCCGACAAGCATCAACATCGGGCTTTTTTCCAGGACGTCATGTTTTCCCCAGCTCATTGGCCCCTCCCTATTCCGCCGGCGCGGTGTATTCGCCAGGGCGGAACTCAGGAGCCGCGGCGACGGGCGGTTGATCGATCCTCACAGCGGCTGGTCGAGTGGCACTTCTGGATTTCGACCGTCTCCACAAAAGAGTATTCGAGGAAGCCGAGCGAGTTGTAGGCCCGCCACATCAACCCTTGCAGGATGCCGGACACCCACATCGAGGTGATGTAAAGCACGATGCCAAGCGTCGAAATCCAGAAGTGCCACTCGACCAGCCGCTGTGAGTAGAGCGCCTTGCGGTGCCAGAGCCACGGCACGAGGCAATAGACTGCGCCGAAACTAATAAAGGCGACCCAGCCGAGCGCGCCGGAGTGCACGTGCCCGATCGTCCAGTCGGTGTAGTGCGACAGGGAGTTCACCGACTTGATGCTCATCAGCGGGCCTTCGAAGGTCGACATACCGTAGAAGGCGACGGCCACGATCAGCATGCGGATAACCGGATCGGTGCGCAGCTTATCCCAGGCGCCAGACAGCGTCATGAGGCCGTTGATCATGCCACCCCAGGACGGCATCCACAGAATGATTGAAAAGGTCATGCCGAGCGTTTGCGCCCACTCCGGCAGAGCCGTGTAGTGCAGATGGTGCGGCCCGGCCCAGATATAGATGAAGATCAGCGACCAGAAATGCACGACCGACAGGCGGTAGGAATAGACGGGCCGTTCGGCGCGCTTCGGCACGAAGTAATACATCATGCCGAGGAAGCCGGCCGTCAGGAAGAAGCCCACGGCGTTATGGCCGTACCACCACTGAACCATGGCATCCTGCACACCGGCGTAGACGGAGTAGGATTTCAGCAGCGAGACCGGGATGGCGGCACTGTTGAAGATATGCAGGATGGCGATGGTCAGGATCATCGCCCCGTAGAACCAGTTCGCCACGTAGATGTGTTTCACCCGGCGCTTGATGATGGTGCCGAAGAACACGATGGCGTAGGCCACCCAGACCACCGCGATCAGCAGGTCGATCGGCCATTCAAGCTCGGCGTATTCCTTGCTGGTGGTGATGCCCAGTGGCAGGGTAATGGCCGCCGACAGGATGATCAGCTGCCAGCCCCAGAAGGTGAAGGCGGCCAGCTTGTCGCTGATCAGCCGGACGTGGCAGGTTCGCTGCACGACGTAGTAGGAGGTGGCAAACAGCGCCGAGCCGCCGAAGGCGAAGATCACCGCATTGGTGTGCAGCGGCCGCAGGCGTCCGAAGGTCAGCCATGGAATATCAAAGTTGAGCACCGGCCATGCCAGCTGGGCGGCGATAAGGACACCCACGAGCATGCCGACAATGCCCCAGACGACCGTCATGATGGCAAACTGCCGGACGACTTTGTAGTTGTAGGTCTGTTGATCGGACATCCCGACCTCCCTGACTAGTTAACAGATTGGTTCGATGAAGCGTGCCTGCGTGACAGGCAGGCCGCCTAGCGCGTAAATGTCGGTTCCAGCCCCATACCCCAGAGCAGGGCCGTGATGGCCAGCAGCGCGACGAAGGCCACCAGGCCGACCGCCAGCACCGCGCTGGAGAACAGGAAACCGCGCTCTTCCGATATGCCCATCATGACCGGCACACCCGTGTAGAGCAGGTAAACGGTATAGGCCAGCGCGGGGATACCCACGACCATGTTCAGCCACAGCACGGGATAGAGTTCCATCAGGCCGATGAGAAACAGCGGGGTTGCGGTATAGGCCGCCAGTACGACGCTCTGGGAGAGCTGCGGCTTGGCGCCATAGGTGTCGGCCATCCACTGGATCATCCAGCCCATGGAAAACACGCCGACCAGCATGGCGAGGTAGTACAGGGCCGCGAACAGCCCGGCCTTCTGCATGTCCAGCATGACGGGATCACCGGCACCGATTTGCCAGCCGAACTGCGTGGTGCCGATAAAGCCCGAAATGGGCGGTATCGCGGCAAGGATCAGGACGTGGGCCGCGTAGCATTTGCCAATCGTGCACTCGTCATCCCGTATCGCCTCCCATTCCTTCCTGGGATTGGTGAACAGGCCCCAAATGTGTTGTAGCACCATCTGTGAATCTCCCTTGCCGAGTGTCTGCCCGATGCAGTGTCCCGCCGGCCGGCCGCCGTGTCAACGCTTCAACCGGCCGACGGGTAATACCGTCAAGATCAGGTCAGAACTTGCGACCGACACTGATCATGTAGACCCAGGGATTGATATCAACGTCGAGGTT
>JARRPE010000219.1:0-3344 GCA_037383205.1 Methyloceanibacter sp. | reverse complement strand
GTTCGGTTCCACCTTGATAGCTTCGCTCTATGAAAAGGCGGGATCGGATCGCCGCTCAGGTTCTTCCGCGCAAACAATCCAGCTCATTCCTCGAAGCGTAGTGCCGCCATGACCGATGCATCATCCAGGGGCGGATCCGCTTCCCGCGTTGATCTATTCTCGTATGGCCTATTGGGGCTGCCCTTGGCGGCGGGGACGCTGCCGGTCTATCTGTTCGTGCCGACTTTCTATGCCGAAGAGTTGGGGCTCGGGCTTGCCGCCGTCGGCGCCGTCCTGTTCTGGACGCGTCTTCTCGACGTGGTGAGCGATCCGATCATCGGCTGGCTTAGCGATCGCACGCCCGGGCGGTTCGGGCGTCGGGTGCCCTGGATCGCGATCGGCCTGCCGCTTACTGCGCTCGGTATCTTAGTTCTATTTCGGCCGCCGGAGGCGGTGGGTCTTGGCTACTTAGCCGCGTCGAGCGCGCTTCTCTATATCGGCTGGACAGCGCTGGCGGTGCCATATGCGGCCTGGGGCGCCGAAGCGAGCCCTCAATATCACGAGCGCACACGCTTCGCCGCCTGGCGGGAAGGGTGTGTCGTTGTCGGTACGCTGGTCGCCGCTGGGATCGCCAATAGCGGTGAGACGCTGGCTGATGGGCTCGGTCATTTGGCGTTGGCAACGGTGCTGGGGCTTGTTGGTGCGGGCGCATTGCTTCTCTTGCGCGCGCCGCGCCCGCTACATCAGGAGGGTATTGCATCCGATCGACCATCGAAATCGCCAGAAGGGTGGCGCGCCGGCATCACACTGCTGTGGGAGAACGGAGCCTTCCGTCGCCTGTTGTTCGCTTGGCTGTTAAATGGCGTCGCGAATGGGCTACCGGCAACGCTTTTTCTCTTATTCGTGACCTACAGATTGGACGCGGCCGATCAATCCACTCTATTCCTGCTTACCTACTTTGGGGTCTCGGTAGCGGGACTGCCATTTTGGCTATGGGCGGCACGCCGGTGGGGCAAACATCGCGCATGGAGCGGTGCCATGATCTGGGCTTGCGGCTGGTTTGCGCTGGCGCCGCTCCTAGGACCGCAAGACCTAGGCTGGTACGCGGCGCTTTGCGTCGGGACCGGCCTCGCGTTAGGCGCCGATCTAACCTTGCCGCCATCGATGCAGGCGGATGTCGTCGATGCGGAGACCGCCCGGACACTACGAGCGCGGACGGGTCTCTATTTCGCGCTCTGGGGAATGGCGACGAAGTTATCGCTAGCCTTGGCGGTCGGCATTGCGTTCCCGCTTCTCGATTGGGCCGGCGGCGTTGAGGAAGGCGGATGGATGCTCGCGCTTCTTTATGGCGGCGTGCCGATTGTATTCAAGCTTGGGGCAATCGCCTTGATCGCCCGCCACGATCTCGATGAAGCGGCGCATAACAAGCTGCGCGACCAGATCGAATCGGGATGGCGTGAGACAACATGAGAAAACTGGAATTGGGTGCGGCGGCACCGTGGTTCATAGCGTTGCGGCCTCAACTTTGATTTCAGCTTGTGGCACTTAGAAGACCTGTGCTGTGAGCGCAGGGTGTCTTTTTTCGGGTGGAAAGCGGTCGTCGCTCGGTCGCGTTCTGAGGTCTGCTCATGACCCAAAGCCGCCATCGGTGCTACTCCCTCGCCTGCTATATTCAGCCATGCGCTGAAAGAAGCTGCTCTCTCATTCGGTAGTCTTGCCATCGAAATGGTCGCTCGTCGCTTCTGCATCTGCCTTGGTGACTTGCACGGCCCCATCGACGTGTTCAGGAGGCGCGTAGAGTGTGTAGAGCTTCATCGGCTCCTCGCCCGTGTTCTTCACGTTATGACTCGCGCCACCAGGCACGACGATACCCATGCCATTTCTGATTGGGGTCATGGCGCCATCAATCCACACTTCGCCGTTCCCCTTCTCGATGCGAATAAATTGAGCGCCATCGTCGTGAACCTCCTCGCCTATCTCCTCTCCGGGCTGAAGCGTCATCAGCACAAGCTGCATCTGAGCCGCCGTATAGAGGACGCGACGGTAGTCCGAATTCGCCTTTGTCATTGCTTCGATATCACCGACGAAACCTTTCATCGGGCTATCAGCAGCTTCCTTAGCCTTATCCAGAACCTCTGCTGTTGCCTGCTTGGCTTTATCCAAAACCTCTCGCGCTGCTTGGCTAGCTTGATCGAGGGTCTTTGTCGCTTCTTTGGCCTCATCCAGGGCGCGCTCCGCAGCGCCTTTCTCGGTCTCCAAGGCAGAACGTGTTATCTCCTTGGCCCGGTCAATTGCGTCCAGGACTGCCTGCTTTGCAGCTTCGATTGCTTCGTTGGTTGTTTCCTTTGCCTCATCGATCGCTTGCTGGGTCGATTCTTGGGCAGGCTGTGTCCGTGTCTCCTCCTCTGAAAACGCCGCTATTGGTAGGAGCACCAGGACACATACGATCGATATGAAACGCACGTTCTTCGTGATCATCTCATCTACTCCTCTGAAGTGGAGAAAAACTAGAATCATCACTACGCGTACTCAAGCGTGTGCCTTTGACATCAGTCAGAGCGACCGATGTCTGCTTGGGGGTGCAAAGCGGTCCTCGCTGCGGCGCGTTTGGATGTCAGCTCATGACCCAGAGCGGACGTCGCCTTCGGCTGACCTCTACAGCCATGCTTGAACGTTCCGCCTATCAGATGATTGACAGGCATAAGCGTGGCGCACTTACTACGTTAGTCGACGCCGTCTTCAACAGCATCTCAAACACTAGCTCTCGGTGCGGACCTTTGTTCCCAATCTCCGACGACAATCCTCGCATAGGTACGCCAGCCGTAACATGGTCGATCATCGGCGTTTGCGTGCTGGTCTTCCTCTGGCAATTGTCATTAGGCGCTAACGCGGGTGAAGTTGCCTTTTATCAATTCGGCATGATCCCCGCTCGTCTGTTTGGCACTGCTGATCTTCAATCACACATTAACACCATTCCCGCCTGGTCCACGGTGTTCACATCCATGTTTGTGCATGGCGGCTTGATGCATCTGGGCTCCAACATTCTGTTTCTATGGATCTTCGGTGACAACGTTGAAGACTCCATGGGGCATGTTCGTTATCTGGTATTCTATGTCGCCTGCGGCGTCGCCGCGGCGTTCGCTCAAGCCCTCGTCAATCCCGACTCCACAGTACCCATGGTGGGCGCGAGCGGTGCAATTTCGGGGGTGCTCGGCGCTTACCTGTTACTGCATCCGCACGCTACCGTGCGCACGGCGATCTTTTTGGGCTTCTTCTTCACCATTGTGTATCTGCCGGCGCTCATCGTGTTGGGACTGTGGTTATTGCTGCAGCTTGTGAGCGGCCTTCTCTCGAGTGCGGGCGAG
>JARRPE010000218.1:0-3366 GCA_037383205.1 Methyloceanibacter sp. | reverse complement strand
GCAGTGGCAGGTCGAGCAGTTGCGGACGGCCATGGCCGATCTTCCCGGCTATGAGTTCGCGTTCACGCAGCCGATCGAGATGCGCACCGCAGAAATGCTGACCGGATCGCGCGGTGACCTCGCGGTCAAGATCTTCGGCCCCGATCTCCAGGTACTGTCCGACATCTCCGCGAAGATTCAATCGACGCTTCGCAGCGTGCCGGGCGCCGCCGAAGTGTCGACGGTCGCTAATGACAGCGTCGACTACATGCAGATCGCCGTCGACCGCTTGGCCTCGGGCCGAACCGGCCTGTCCGTCACGCGGCTACAAGACGAGTTGCGGTCGGTGATCGAGGGAGCGCCGGTCGGACTGGTCGCGGAACCCGGACGGCGTACGAACATCGTTATTCGCGGCAGTGAAACCGTCCGCGAGGATCCGGACATATTCGCCATGACGCAGTTTGCCGCGGGCGATGGCGGCCTCGTCCGCGTAGGCGATGTCGCCCAACTCGAGCGCGTCGCAGGGCCGATCAAGATCAGCCGGGAAAACGCATCGCGGTTTGCCGTGGTGCAGGCCTATGTGACCGGCCGAGACCTTGTCGGATTCGTTGAGGAAGCGCAGCGCGCCGTCGCCGAGAAGGTTCAGTTGCCGCAAGGCTATCGCTTGGTCTGGGGCGGTCAGTTCGAGAACCAGCGCCGGGCGGCGATGCGGTTGTCCATCGTGATACCGATCGCGCTTGTGATGATCTTCGGCGTTCTGTTCGCGACGCTGCGTTCCATGCGGCAGTCCCTGCTGATCCTCGCCAACGTGCCGTTCGCACTTGTCGGAGGACTGCTCGCCCTGTGGCTGTCCGGCGAGTACCTGTCGGTTCCGGCCTCGGTCGGCTTTATCGCGCTGCTCGGGATCGCCGTGCTCAACGGCTTGGTGCTGGTCAGCCACTTCAACGAACTCCTCGCAAACGGAATGGCGGTTCGCGACGTCGTCTTCGACGGCGCCGTGCGCCGGCTGCGTCCTGTGATGATGACCGCCAGCATCGCCGCCTTCGGACTGGTGCCGCTGCTCTTCGCCACCGGCCCGGGTTCGGAAATCCAGAAGCCCTTGGCGATCGTCGTGATCGGCGGCCTTGTGAGTTCGACGGCGCTCACGCTCATCCTGCTTCCGATCCTGTTCCGCCGCTTCGGCGTCGCGGACCTCTCATCCCATACATCTGACGGAACACTGTCATGGACCAATCCCTTTGCAAGCTCACGCTCGTCTGCCCCCCAGACAGCGCCGATCACATCGCCGAACTGATGCTGAATCTCGAGCCGCCGCTGCCGGGATTCACGACATGGGCGGCCGACGGTCACGGTTTCGGTTTTGCCGGCGCGACCGTCAGCGAGCGTGTGCGCGGGCGCGTGAAGCGCAGCGTGATCGTGGCCGTGCTCGGCCGAGGCGCCGCCGCTGACCTTCTCGGTCTGATCGAGCGAAAGGGCGCCGTCGCCCACCTCTCTTACTGGATCGAACCTGTCGATGGCTTTGGGCAGATGCAGCGGACTGACCCGGCGCCGAAGCAACGTGACGAGAAACCTGAACCCCAACCAATTCCGGAGGCCAAGCAATGAGTGCCAACCGTCCAACCACACCCGTCAGCAGACGCCGTTTCCAGCCGCACAGGGGAGCGGTGCTCGCAGCGATGACCGTCGCTTTGTTCGGAGCGCTGGCGCTCGTCTCAGAGGCACGGGCGGCTTCGCCCCAAACAGCCGCCGCTCAGCTGGAGCCCGCTAACTGGCTCGGCGCGAATCGTAAATCCAAGAAGACCAGCACCGTCAAAAGCAGTGATGCGAGTTCCGGCCGGCGTAGCTGCTGGGAATACCGGCGTCATCAAGGACGGCTGAAGCGAGTCAACGTCTGCTTCCGCGAAGGCCGATAGGACGCGTTGCGTCCTATCGACGGTGGGGACAGCGGGACTTTGGTCGCTAGTCTTCCTCATCACCAAAAATTGGCGATGGCTCCTTGATCTTGAACATCGTGTTGCCGCCGCTTTTCGGCACGAACATTTCGATGCAATTGCCTGGGCCGTCGGTGAGCATCCACGCACTGTCTTTGAAAGTCTCCACCGTTACGGATTCGCTCTGGTTCAGGCCGCCTTTGTCGACCGGCGTCCCGTCGGTCCCGATCTAGACCAGGCCGCAATAGCCGTCCGACAGGTTGACGAATGTCACGGTCAACGGCGTATCGGATTCTTTGGACTTGATGGTCCCGAATTCCTCGCAGGACACGACCTCGGCCGCAGGGTTTAAGGGCCCGCCGGCGGGCATCTCCGGCGCATCCATGCCGTCCGCAGTCGCCATTGCGGCTTGCGCCGCTTCGTCGGTCACACCGCTCCCGCTGCCGGAACCTTCAGCGCCAGCACTCGACAGATCGGAACCGTCGGTACGGTCCATGCCGGCGGACGGAGGTGTGGCCATTGAGGCCCGGCCTTCAGGTGTCATGGGCGCAGCAGACGACAGGGCCTCGCACGCGGCCACGAATTCGCCGACCGCTGCGCTCGCGCCGTTCAGGGACAGCTTCACAGGCTCTCCGCCTTCGACGCCGTAGCTTAGATCCGGCCTCGTCGCCATGGCCTGCCAAAGGGGAGCATCGGTCAGGGGCGTGAGCTGGATGCCGGACACGCCGACCTCCAATTCCTTGCCATAGACCTTGGCGGGCAGTTTGTCCTCGAAGTCTCCGGCGAGAATTTCCAGCGAGACATCGTCGCCCTCGTCGAAGTCGGTGATGTCGTACCAAAATACAGCGCGCGGCTCCGGGCCGTCCGGCCCGCCGCACGTTGCTTCGAAGGCGACGGCATCCGTTTCCGGGATACCGTAATGCAGGACCGCCATCGGCGTGCCGTCTGGCGTCTCGCTCTCGAAGCGGTTCGCCGTCCAACTCATCTCCTCTTCGGCGTAGGAATGCGGCGAAGCGGCTATCAAGATTGTGAAAAGTGCGGTAGCCAACCAGGGACGAGAAGGCATTCGATGTTTCTCCATGTTTGCCGGAGGTGAAGTCGCGTTAGCCCGACGTGTTGGCCTTGCAGCGCGCGGTGGCATCGCGCCAGTCGCGATGGCGCGAGATGTGCAGCCCAAACCATTGAACTGTTCTGACACCGTACGGGGAGTCGGCACAGAGCTCCGCAGCGTTCTGCTGGGCCCATCGCGTAGGAAGTCAACGTAAAGAACGCCGACTGCCGCAACAACCAGTGCGGCCGGGCAACTGCGGCCGATAATGCGCCAAAAGTCTGTTGCCCTGCCGGTAGCCTGGCTCTGCCGTATGGCGGGTTTGACTACTGCAACAAGATGAGGCGCGGAAGTGTCTGTTGGTCCGACGCACGATGCGCATCGGACAGCTGCAAAGGCAATTTCCTG
>JARRPE010000217.1:0-3372 GCA_037383205.1 Methyloceanibacter sp. | reverse complement strand
GCCTGACGCTCGGTGACCGAGATCACGCCGCGCGCATCCAGCAGATTGAAGATGTGGGAGGCCTTGATGGCCTGGTCGTAGGCGGGCAGCACCATCAGATGCCGCTCGCCGTTTTCCCCGGCGTCCAGCAGCGCCTTGCACTCGGCCTCGGCATCGCGGAAATGCTCGAACAGCTTCGCCGTATTGGCGTGCTCGAAATTGTGCCGGGAGTATTCCTGCTCGGCCTGGAGGAAGATGTCGCCATAGGTGACCTTGGCGTCCCCTTCTCCACCGTTGAAGTTGAGGTCGTAGACATTGTCCACGCCCTGCACGTACATCGCGAGACGCTCAAGGCCGTAGGTCAGCTCGCCAGAAACCGGATCGCAGTCGAAGCCCCCGACCTGCTGGAAATAGGTGAACTGCGAGACTTCCATGCCGTCGCACCACACTTCCCAGCCGAGGCCCCAGGCGCCGAGCGTGGGACTTTCCCAGTCGTCCTCAACGAAGCGGATGTCGTGGTTGTTGGGGTCGATGCCGATGGCGTAAAGGCTCTCCAGATACAGATCCTGAATGTCCGGCGGCGACGGCTTCAGGATCACCTGGAACTGGTAATAGTGCTGGAGCCGGTTTGGGTTCTCGCCGTAGCGGCCGTCCTTCGGGCGCCGCGAGGGCTGAACATAGGCCGCCCGCCAGGGCTTGGGGCCCAGCGAGCGCAGCGTGGTGGCCGGATGAAACGTGCCCGCGCCGATCTCCATGTCGTAGGGCTGGAGGATAACGCAGCCCTGATCGGCCCAGAAGCGCTGAAGCCTCAAGATGAGGTCCTGGAACGACGGCGCGGCGGCCTTTCCGGCTGATTTTGCTTGCTTGGACATTTTCGATTCGAGACGGGGCAGGTTCGCCGCGCAAGCTATTGCGTTGCAGCCAACAATGGAAGCCAAGAAGGTGCCCCAACGTTAAGCCGGGACGCCGGGACGCACCCTGGCGGGGTCCATCCAGGCCCTGGCGGGGCTCCTCGGGGTATCAGGGACGCTCCTCGTCGTGTCAGGGAAGTTCATTATCGTGTCAGGGACGCTGCTTCTGTCAGGGACGCTGCTTGGGACTGTAGACACCCGTCACGGGGTCTTGTTCCAACGGCACGGCGCTCTCGATATCGCGCCGTTCCATGGCCTGCTCCGCCTTGCGCAGCTCGGCCCTGACCCGCTCCTGCTCCCTTTTGATATACCGGCGGACCATGAGCAGTCCCGCGCCGATAGCAGCCAAGAGAAGGACCTGAGGCATTGTTCTACAACCCGAACCTCGACCAGAGCGCGCGCGCCTCGATGGCCGAAATGACGTCGGCGGCGAAGCCTTGCGGCAAAGCTCCGAGGTCGAAGCCGCCGGCGCTTGCTGAAACCGACTTCTTGCTGCGGCGTAACAAGCCCCCGCCGGTCGAGACCAGCTTGAAGCGGACATCCTCGCCGAACACTTCGCGCATCTTTGTCCTCAAGTCCGAGAGGCCGTCGATGAGGCCGAGCTCAGCCGCGACCTTGCCCGACCAGAACGCGCCGGTGAACAGCTCGTCATCGGACTTCGTCAGCTTGTCGCCCCGGCGCGACTTCACCATGTCGATGAAAGCCTCGTGCACGTCGAGTTGGATGGCCTTGATCCGCTCCACATCGGCCGGTTTCTCCGGCAGGAACGGGTCGAGCGTGTCCTTGCTCTTGCCGGCTGTGTAGACGCGTCGCTCCACGCCGATCTTCTCCATGAGACCGGGAAAGCCGAAGCCTGCGGCGATCACGCCAATGGAACCCACGATCGAACTTTGGTCGGCGTAGATCTCGTCGCCCGCGAGCGAGAGCATGTAACCGCCAGAGGCCGCGACATCCTCGCAGAACGTATAGACCTTCAGGTCCTTCTCCTCGGCAAGTGCACGAATGCGCTTGTGGATCAGCGTCGACTGGACCGCCGCACCGCCCGGCGAATTGATTTGGATGGCGACCGCCTTGGCCCCACGCATGCCGAACGCCTTGTCGATGGCGCCGGCGACCGTCGGCAGGGAAAGTTCCTGCTTGAAGGGGGAACTCATGCCAATGGGCCCGCTGAAGCGCAGCACCGGCACGAGTGGCCGGGACTTCGTCCACTTCTCCGGAAGCACCGATTTCAAGACTTCTACAAAACCATTATCGCTCATAAACGCACCGTATCGTGAGACCCACCCAGATCAAGAGTTACGAGACTAGATCGGGATCAATAAAGGCCACACCGGGGCAATGCGCCCGCCCCTCCGATTAACCGCGTCCGTTAAGCAGATTTCGCAAACTGACATGAGCGAGCGGCATTGGAATGGTATATAAACGGTGGACAGAGACCGCGGCTTGAAGCGGCCGGCCATAGTCACGCAGGCGCCGGTTCCGGGAGGACAGCTCAGTGAAAAAATTTGCGATCCTCGCGAGCTTGGCAGCGGCAGTCGCGTTTCTCGGCGTTTCGCTTGCGCCCCCGCCGGCAGAGGCGGGCTGGTGCCGCAAGGTCTGGCGCGACGGCTACTACAGCCGGGGTTACTGCGGCCGGCGCTTCGTCGGAACAGATCGCTACGGCTATGTCCGGCCGCGTGCGGCCCACTACACACCTCGGCGCTGCCGCTCCCGGTACGGCTGCGGCGCTTACCCTTACGCTTATTTCCCCTATTGGCGAAGCCGGACCGAGGGCGGTTGGTATTACCGATAGCTCTCCCATTCCGTATCGCACTCCGGCGAAAGGCCGGTCTCCTAACCCGAGACCGGCCTTTCGTTTTTTCGGGCTGAATGCCCGATGAACGTCCCCCTCAGCCCCCGTTCAGTCCCTCACCTCTAAACCTGTTCTCAAGACCGAGGACTTGAGACCGAGCACTTGCAGCGGCCCCTCGGCCGCCGGAACAGAGGTATGGACCATGTTGAGAACGACATTTCTTGCAGCCGCCGCCGCCGTGTTGGCTTTTGGGGCAACAGGCGCCTATGCGGGCGCGGACGGCGGATACCGTCACGAAGGCCATAATCGAGGCGGTCATGACGGCTACGAGGATACTTACGTCCCCGGGCCGCAGGCCGGCCACTACCGCCACTATCGGGGCCATCACGGCGGAAAGCGCGGGTATCGGCATGGCCGGATCTGGTTCAACTATCGCGGGCGGCCCTATTGCCACTTCGCTCCGCGCAAGGTCCCGATCAAGGTCTGGGACCGCCGGGGCAACTCCTACCGCAAATGGGTTTGGAAGGACGTGAGGGTCTGCGTCTAGCGGGTCCTCATCGGCCCGGGGCTCCTCCCTACACCCGGGCACGCGGGGGCTGCCGCCAATCCCCCCTGGCGGCAGCCCTCCCCATTTTTTTCGCTTCTAGCTGCCAGGCGGCGCCAAGTTCAGCGCGGCACCGTTTCTCAACA
>JARRPE010000216.1:0-3405 GCA_037383205.1 Methyloceanibacter sp. | reverse complement strand
CCGTGCTCACTGTCGCAGCGGGCATGGCGAGCCTCGGCGCCATCGTCTTCTGGCTGCGGAGCGCGAGCGAAAGCGGCTCGACCCAGCCGCTCCATCTAGGGCTGATGTTTCTGACCACGCTGCTGTCCTGGCTCTTCATCCACACCATGTTCGCGCTCCACTACGCGCACGAATACTACGCCGAGCATCGTGGACAGGGCGGTGGCATGCGCTTTCCCGACACCGACGATCCGGACTACTGGGATTTCGTCTATTTCTCCTTCGTGATTGGAACCTCCACGGCCGTGTCGGACGTCGCCATCACCTCGCGCACGATCAGGCGGACCGCCACGGCCCATGGCCTCGTGGCGTTCGTCTTCAACGTGACGATGATCGCTTTGACAGTCTCGATCGCGGGCGACGCGATCTCCTTCAAGTGACGCCTATTCCGCCGCCGTGGGACGTGGTGCTTGCTCGGCTTTCGCGCCAAGCGCCCCGTTGCCGTAGCGCTGCTCGATATAGTCGAGCACCATCTGCTTGAACTCGGCCGCGGCGCCGGGGCCGCGCAAGGTGGTGACCTTCTTGCCCTCGACGAAGACAGGCGCGGCAGGCGCCTCGCCGGTGCCGGGCAGCGAAATGCCGATATCGGCGTGCTTGGATTCGCCCGGTCCGTTCACGATGCAGCCCATAACCGCCACGTTGAGATTTTCGACGCCGGGATACTGGCGCTTCCACACCGGCATCTGGTCGCGAATGAAATCTTGAATGTCGCGGGCGAGCTCCTGGAACGTGGTCGAGGTGGTGCGTCCGCAGCCGGGACACGCGGCAACCAGAGGCACGAAGGCCCGGAAGCCCATGCTTTGCAGCAATTCCTGCGCGACCTTCACTTCCAATGACCGGTCTCCGCCGGGCTCGGGCGTCAGCGAGATGCGGATCGTGTCGCCGATGCCCTCCTGCATCAGGACCGACAGGGCCGCCGCGGAGGCCACGATGCCTTTCGAGCCCATGCCCGCTTCGGTGAGCCCCAGATGCAGCGCGAGATCAGAGCGTTCGGCCAGCATCCGATAGACCGCGATGAGATCCTGAACCGCGGAGACTTTGGCAGACAGCACGATCTTGTCGGGGCTCATGCCGAGCTCCTGCGCACGGGCCGCCGAGAGCAGCGCCGACTGCACCATGGCCTCGTGCATCACTTCGCGCGCGTCCTTCGGGTTTGCGCTCTCCGCATTCTCGTTCATCAGCTGCGTCAGCAAGTCCTGATCGAGGCTGCCCCAGTTCACGCCGATCCGGACCGGCTTGTCGTGTTTCAAGGCGATTTCGATGATCTGGGAGAATTGCTTATCGCGCTTGTCCTTGAAGCCGACATTGCCGGGATTGATGCGGTACTTCGCGAGCGATTCGGCACACTCTGGGTACGATGCCAGCAAGGTGTGACCGTTGTAGTGAAAATCGCCGATCAGCGGCACATCCACGCCGCGCTTGTCGAGCTGCGCGCGGATAAGCGGCACCGCTGCGGCCGCTTCTTCGCGATCCACGGTGATCCGGACGAGTTCCGAGCCGGCACGGGCGAGCGCCTCGACCTGGGCAACGGTCTGCCCCACATCGGCCGTATCCGTGTTGGTCATGGACTGGACCACGATGGGGGCGCCGCCCCCCATGGTCACGATGCCGATCCGGACCGGAACGGTCTGTTTGCGCGCGATGATCGTCACATCGGTCTCCTTGAGGGGCAGGATACATCACATTTGCGCCGCATGCGCTAGACTGGTCCCCTTGACCGTTCCACGAACCGGGCGCGGTCAAACATCCTCGCGGCGCTTTCGCCAGAAAAGAACCGCATCCGCGAGGAGCGCCGCCGAGGCGACAGCCGCCGCCGCGACCAAGGCCGTGGCAACATCGGCCGTGCGGTCCGGCGTCAGGGCTTGGGCCGCCTCGAGACCAAGCGCGACGGGAAGCAGCACAGCCGCCACGCGCATGGGCCGTGGATAGACCCTACAGGCAAGAAGCGTCAGGACGAAGAAGCCCAGAAAGTGCTCGACCAGCCAGTGGAGCCCCAGCCTCACCTGCCAATCGGCCGGCCCGAGCGCGGCATAGGCGAGGCTCGCACCGAATAGCGCGAGCAGAACGGCCGCCCATCGCCGCTCCCGGGTCACGATCACCTCACGACGACAGCGCCGCAGTCAGCGTGCCGGCATTATGCCTGAACATGTCGAGATAGGTCGGCGCAGGGCCGTCCGGTCCGGACAGCGCGTCCGAATAAAGCGTTCCGCCGATCTTGGCGCCGGACTCGGTCGCGATCTGCTCCAGAATCTTGGCGTTGGTGACATTCTCGAGGAAAACCGCGGGGATCTGGTCCTTGCGGATCTGACGGATGATCGTCGCCACGTCCTTGGCCGAGGGTTCGCTCGCCGTGCTAACGCCCTCCGGGGCCAAAATCTCCAAACCATAGGCGTCGCCGAAGTAGCCGAATGCATCGTGGCTGGTGATGATCCTACGGCGCGACTGCGGCAATGCGCCGAGCGCCGTCTTCACCGCCGCGTCCTCCGCCTTCAGCGCCGCCAGATACTTCTCGGCATTGGCCTCGTAGATAGCCTTGCCGCCGGGATCGGCGGCGATCAGCCCATCACGGATGTTGGCGACGTAGATCTCACCGTTGGCGAGGTCCTGCCACGCATGGGGGTCCATATCTCCGTGGTCGTGGTCATGTTCTTCGGCATGCTCTTCGTGACCCGCGTCATGATCGTCGCCGCTGACGTGGTCGCCGTGCTCCTCCTGCATCGTGCGCGGCGTGACGCCCGTGCTGGCGACGACGGTGGCGCCCTTGAAGCCGGAGGAGGTCTCAAGCCGCTCCATCCACCCTTCGAAACCGAGGCCGTTGACGAAGAAGATATCCGCCCTCGCGAGCTTCTTCGCATCGGCGGGTGTCGGATTGAATTCGTGGGCGTCGCCGTCGGGCCCGACAAGCTCGGTGACCTCGACACGGTCGCCGCCCACATTACGCACCATGTCCGCAAGAATACTGAACGAGGCCACCGCCTTCACTGGTTCGGCGGCGCTTGCCTTGTCGGAAGCCTCAGCGGCCGCCGAAACGCTAATGGCGAGTGAGGCAGCAGCGAGAAGAGGCAACAGTCGGAAACGCATGATGGAACTACTCCGTGTAGTGATCTTTTGAAAGACTAGGCCTCTAGATGTTTGCGCGGCATCAGCCTCCAGAGCATGCCACCGCGCGTACCCGCAAACATCGAGAAGAGATAGAAGATGCCGCAAGACAGAATGACCGTGGGGCCCGTCGGCACGCTGTAGTGATACGACACGAGCAGCCCCGCCACGCTCGATACGAAAGCGACTGCGATAGCGACAACGATCATCCCCCCCGCACTATCGACCCAAAACCGAGAGCTAATCGCGGGGAGCAGCATGATGCCG
>JARRPE010000215.1:0-5890 GCA_037383205.1 Methyloceanibacter sp. | reverse complement strand
CGGGCGGCGCGCCATCACCTGTGGCCGAGCTTCCCGAAGGGCTCGCAGCGCGCGACGCGGTCTCCGCGCTCACCAATCTCGGCTACGCCCATGGGGAGGCTGCTGTCGCCGTGAGCGCCGCCATTCGCATGGCGGGCAGTGAAGCCGGCGCCGCCGAGCTGATCCGGCTTGGCCTGAAGGAGCTGTCCCAATGACCGAGCGGGTCTTGGCCTCGGCGAAGCGGGACGACGATCAGCCGGAAGCCGCGCTCCGGCCGCAAACCCTGTCCGAGTTCATCGGGCAAGCAAAGGTGCGCGCGAACCTCAAAGTGTTCATCGATGCGGCGAGGTCGCGGGGCGAGGCGCTGGATCATGTACTGTTCGCTGGGCCCCCGGGCCTCGGCAAGACGACTCTGGCGCAGATCGTCGCGCGGGAACTCGGCGTCAATTTTCGCGCCACCTCCGGTCCCGTGATCGCAAAGGCAGGCGATCTCGCGGCGCTGCTCACCAATCTCGAAGAGCGGGACGTGCTGTTTATCGACGAGATTCATCGCCTCAGCCCGGCGGTGGAGGAAATCCTCTATCCCGCCATGGAGGACTTCCAGCTCGATCTCATCATCGGCGAAGGACCGGCGGCGCGCTCCGTGCGCATCGACCTTGCCCGGTTCACGCTGGTCGCGGCCACCACGCGCACGGGGCTTCTCACGACGCCCTTGCGCGAGCGTTTCGGCATTCCCATCCGGCTCATGTTCTACGAGGTGAGCGAGCTGCAGGAGATCGTGCGCCGGGGCGCGCGGCTCTTGGGGCTGCCGCTGACGGAAGACGGCGCCATGGAGATCGCGAAGCGGTCGCGGGGGACGCCGCGCGTGGCGGCGCGTCTGTTGCGCCGGGTGCGTGACTTCGCGGCTGTGCAAGGCGACGGGGCCGTGGATGCGGCGTTGGCGGACAGTGCGTTGTCACAGCTGGAAGTCGACGGGCGCGGGCTCGACGCGCTGGATCACCGCTACTTGCGCCTGATCGCCGTGAACTACGGTGGCGGGCCCGTAGGCATCGAGACCATCGCGGCGGGACTGTCGGAGCCGCGCGATGCCATCGAGGAAATCATCGAGCCTTATCTGTTGCAGCAAGGCTTCATCGCGCGCACACCGCGTGGCCGGGTGCTGACGGGGCAGGCGTTCGAGCATCTTGGTGTGGCCGCGCCACCGGAGGCCGCGCAGGGCGTTCTCTTCCGGGGAGGAGAGGACGAGTGAGCGCTCCACCGCCCAGCAATTGGCCCGACCTTGCCGGACGGATCGAGGGGGATCGCCATATCCTGCCCGTGCGGGTCTATTTCGAAGACACCGATTTCACCGGCCTCGTCTATCACGCCAACTTTCTGAAGTTCGCCGAGCGGGGCCGGTCCGACTTCATTCGCAATCTCGGTATCGATCACCGCAGCCTCGAGAACCCGGTCGAAGGGGATCCGGCCGTGTTCGTCGTCCGCCGGATCGAGGTGGACTACCTCAAGCCCGCCCATATTGATGAGGTGTTGGAAGTGGTGACACATTGCGCTGACATCGGGGGCGCTACGCTGATCCTGTCCCAGGAGGTGCGCCGCGACGGCGTGGTGCTCGCGCGCCTCAAAGTGTCCGTGGTGCTTGTGTCGAAAGCCGGGAAGCCACAACGGCTGGGACGGCTCGTGCGCGATGCGCTTGAACGTTTCGTTAAGGCGCGCGATTGAACCTATGGGCCGCCGCGGGGGAACATGGTAGGGGCTTGAGGGCTTATAACTATCGGTTTTTGCAGCCATTTCGATGGACTACGAGACGGGACGCCCGGAGGGCTGAGTTCTCCGGGAATGGGTTGCCCCAGTGTTGAGTCTTCGAGGCTGTGCTTGAGAGGATCGCAATGAATCCGGACGCCGCCGCGCTTGCCATGCGCGACCCATCGTTTGTCGCCCCGTCGGTGCCGGGGCTGATCATCGATGCGCCGATCGGTGTGCAGCTGGCCATCGCCGCGCTCCTGGTGGCTCTTGTCTGGAGCGCCGTCGTGATCGTCCGGAAGCTGATCCAGTTCTCCAAGGCGCGGAAAGAAGCGGACAAGTTCGAGAAGGTGTTCTGGTCCGGCCAGGCCCTGGACGAGCTTTACCAGGCGCTGTCGCAGCGCCGGAACGGCGGCATGGCCTCGCTCTTCGTGGCGGCTTTGCGGGAGTGGAAACGCTCCACGGAGGGTGAGAACGGCCAGCCGGCGCCCCGGCCCACGACCGGTGTGCAGGGGCGGATCGAGGCAGTGACCAACGTCGCCCTGACACGGGACGTAGAGGGGCTGGGACGCGGTCTCGGCCTCCTGCCTGCTATCTCGGCCTCCGCGCCGCTTGTGGGCCTGTTTGGCCTCTCCTGGGGTCTCATGTCGGCCTTCCAGGGGGCGGCGGGCTCTGACCTCGCCGGCCTGGCTACCGTGGCACCGGGCGCCGCGCAGGGCCTTCTGACGGCGGCGCTGGGGTTCTTGGTCGCGAACCCGCGCGGTTTTGCCGACGAGTTCACCGCCATCTTATCGCGCCAGCTCGACCGGGCCGTTTGAGGCTTTTTGCTGCGCTGCGACAGGGGACGCCTGCGTCCGCCTGGGGCCCCGCTTTGGCTCAGTGCCGGCAAGCGGACGGGCGCAATAGGAGCGTGGCACAAAGCAATGGCCGGCCCAGTCGCCCGGCGCGTCGGACGGCTGCGGTCAACCCGTGATCGTGTTCGGGCCGCCCCGGGCATTGCCTGCGATTTTTCGGTTTTTTGCATTGTTTTTCAGCGATCGGAGGCGACCTGTGTTGCTGGCGCAACATATGGTTACCTTTCCTTAACGCGGACCACCCAACGTGGTTAACCGCGCCTTGATACCCGTCTCAACGGGGGATAGCGTTCGCAGTACGACCAATGAGATTCGGCGTGGCATTTTCGCATCATGGACTGGCAAAACGGTCGTTGGGCCCCAGTCTGATCTTGATCTGATTGCGCTGCACCGGTACACGCAAAGACGGCACTTGCCGTATTAACCAAAGGAGAGAAGACCATGCAGGGTTTGAAGGGCGTTATCGCCGCTGTCATGCTCGTTGCAGCTGCCGTTTCGCTTGGCGGTTGCTTCGGCCACCACGAGAAGGCCGTTGTTGTTGAGCCGCTGAAGCTCGGCTAACACCGGTATGGCAGATCCTGAGCGCCTTCGGCGCTCGGATTTGCGAAAACTCTCGGGTTTCTATTACGGGATTTTGGATGCCTCGGGCGCTAGAGATTTCGGCGTCTAAGGCATCCTTTTCCTTGTTTGGGCTTCGTTTCTTTTTGGCTCCGTGCTCCGAGCGCCTGTAAGCCGCGCGTCCGAGCCCCTTGCCCGACCGGGGCCGTGATACCGCCTCCGGCACCTGGCGCACCGCCTCTCGACGGCCCATCAGTCCGCTCCCTCATGAGGCGGCTCGCGGTTTTGCTTTCTCGATGCTTAACCGGCTAACACCGCATTAAGGGCTTGGCCTCTAGGCTCCTCCCATAACCAAGTGTGTTTGGGAGTATCCGGTTATGGGTCTGTGCGGTGGCTTCGGCCGCGCCGGCGCCCTCGTGGGCGCGTTTTTCCTATCCTTCAGCTTATCCGCTTGCTTGGGGCCCACGTCCAAACCGCAGGAGTACACGCTGGGTGCCGCCGGCTCCGGCGACGCTGGAGGGCTGGTGGCCGAGGCTTCCACGAAGGTCGAAGGTACAGCGCCACCGCGGGCTGGCACGGCGCAGTTCGCCGCCGCTGCCGGCGACGTGGTCTATTTTGACGGCGACAGCTCCGAACTCTCTCCGGCCGCGAAGGCCACGCTGCGGCGCCAGGTCGTTTGGCTACAGCAGCACCCCGGCTACCTGATCCTCGTGGAAGGCCACGCGGACGAGTGGGGCGGGTCTCAGCACAATCTGATGCTCGGCGCCGAGCGGGCCGTGGCGGTGAAGACCTATCTGGAGAACAACGGGCTTCGCAGTGCCTCAATCCCCACGGTCTCCTATGGGAGCGAGCGCCTGGTCGCCACGTGCGAAGCCGACGCGTGCCGCGCGCGCAACCGCCGGGCGCGGACCGTCGTGAGCCCACCGCCGAACTTGCGCTAAGCCGCCGGACAGGCCCCCAGGTCTTGCTCCGGCGGGCGCGTTGCGCCAATGCTGAAGCCGATGACAGTCCTACCGCTCACAGAGGCCGAGGCAGACCGATTTTTGGCGCCGCTCGCCCGGTATTGCAGCGTCGCGCTCGCCGTCTCCGGCGGGCCGGACAGCCTCGCGCTGCTGCTTCTGAGTGCGGACTTCGCGCGCCGGCGCGGCTTGCCCGCGCCCGTTGCCCTGACCGTGGACCACGATCTCCGGCCTGGCTCACTCGCCGAGGCGAAGACGGTGGCGCGTGTGGCCGAAGAGCTTGGCGCGCGCCACACGATCCTGACTTGGCGGCATGGGGCCGTCGATGCGAGCGTCCAGGCACGGGCACGGGCAGCCCGCTACGACCTCATGGCGGCCTTTTGCACGACCGAAGACGTTCCGGCGCTTGTGACCGCCCACCATCTGGACGACCAAGCCGAGACCTTCCTGATGCGGCTCAAGCGGGGAAGCGGGCTCGACGGCCTTGCGGCAATCCCGGAGCAAGGGAACTGGGCCGGCCTGACGCTCCTGCGGCCCCTGCTGGAGGTTCCCAAGGCGCGCCTTGTCGCGACAGCCGAGGCAGCCGGTCTGCCCTTCGTGACCGATCCGAGCAATGCGGATCCGCGGTTTGAGCGCGTGCGCTTGCGGGAAGCGATGTCCGCGCTGTCGGAGTTGGGCCTTACGCCGGAGGCCGTCGCGCTCTCCGCGCGGCGCTTGCGCCGCGCCCGGACGGCGCTGGAAGCCGCGGTCGATGCGTTTCTCGATGCGCATAGCGCGCGCAGCTTTGCGGGCTACGCGTTGGTCTCTGTTCCGGCGCTGATGAGCGCCCCCGAGGAGGTGGGCCTGCGAGGGCTGGCCCGGCTTATCGCGGTTGTGGGCGGTTCAAACGAACCGGTGCGGCTCGCCAAGCTCGAAGCGCTGTTCGAAGCCCTTCGGGCGGATCCAGCCACGGCGCAGACGTTGGGACGCTGCCGTATCGTTCCGGCCCGGGGGCGGCTTTCCATCTTTCGCGAGATGCGCAGCTCCGGCCTGCCGCGGGACGCACTGCGGCCCGGGATGCGCCTGCTCTGGGACAACCGGTTTCGCCTCGAGCTCGGCGCGGGAGAGTCGGAGGCGGTAACAATCGAGGCGCTGGGCGAGGGCGGCATCGAGGCGCTTCTGCGAGGAGAGGATGCGGCGCTCTCCGTGCCCCGTTTGGCGGCCCGTACGCTCCCTGTCTGCCGGCGCCGCAACGGCCAGCTTGTCCTGCCTGATTTCGGTCAAGGCGCCCCCGCAATGCCCCTGCCATTGTCGCGCCACGAAGGCGGGTTTGATTGTCAGGCGAGGTTCCTTTGGGGGACGTCCTAGGCCCTGGCGGGTCCGCCAGCGACCGCGGCTCTCCCGATTGACTATTTTTCACGCGTTTTCGCCGGGAATCGTTCAGAAAGCGTCCATGTCTTGCCGTTAGCATTACTTGGCAAAACTGCTGCCGGTTCCTATGTTAACAGGGCTTAGCTATGCCGTTCCGTGCGGGGGCCTCGAGAAGCGCTCGCCCTGCATGCCGCGAGACTCAATCCATCAGGTCACTGCATGAACTCCAACTTCCGTAATTTCATCGTCTGGGTCTTCATCGGCCTGTTGCTGGTCGCCCTTTTCAATCTGTTCCAAAGCGACAGCGTCCAAGTCCGCGGCAACGAGATCAGCTTTTCTCAGCTTCTTACCGAGGTCGAAAGCGGTCGCGTCCAAGACGTCACGATTGCCGGGAACAAGATCACCGGGCACTTCTCCGACGGCCGCAACTTTCAGACTTACGCGCCGAAC
>JARRPE010000214.1:3997-7433 GCA_037383205.1 Methyloceanibacter sp. | reverse complement strand
CGGAAAGTCCATGTTTACCGACAGCACCGCGATCCCGACGCCGTTCAGGCAGGACAGGAGAAAGGGCGCACGCTCACGCTCGTTGAGAGGGCCGTAGCGCAGCGTGACAAAGCTGCCGCTCGTCTTCACCTGCCAAATATCGTTGGCTAAGGCGGAGGTCACCGGAAGGCCAGTTGCGCCGGCCAACAGCGCGAGGGTCAGGAAAATCGGCAGGGGTCGGAACAGCATGGACGTCTCCAGCGATAGATTGGGTCGCTCTGGCTTAGTCGAGCGGTTAAGGTTTGGCAATGTCGCTCCGCCCGTGCAGGTTTCCTGTCCGCCCGTCGCCGTCTCAAAAAGCGTGCGGTCCAACATCCGGCATCGGTTCCGCGGCGGCTGCAATCACGAAGTCCACGAAGTCAGGATCGAACTCGTGATAGTTCGTCGTAATCTCGTCGCCCCGTGCGAGGTCCGTCAGCGCAAAGCCCCGGTCGAACAAACGGAAATCAGTATTCGGTGTGAGGCTGTGGTTCATGTACTTGCCGTTATCGACGTCGATCACACGGAAGCCCGGCCGTTCAAGGTGCGGATAGCTGTAGCGGGCGATGTAGGTCTGCATGTGGGGCGGCAGCACCCCGAGATCGGTGTCTCCGACAACGATGTCGAACTGCGGGTTGTACAGCCAGATGAGCGTGCCCTTCGGCACGAATTCGTCCGCGAAGACCCCCAGCCCCTCGATGGCGCTGGGTCCTATATAAGTGCTGATGAGCAGCATGGCGTGTTGTCCTAGACCAATTCGGCCTTAGCGCATTTCAGCGCATCGATCCGCCGTTGAAGATAGGGAGAGAAGTGTCCCGAATAGCGTTCCGATAGTGCGGGATTGCGCCAGTCGCTGCCGGTCACCTGGCCACGGCAGGTCGCAGCGCCACAGCCGCACGGAAACTCGTCGTAGGGCGAGCCGTCGCACATGGCGTAGTCAATCGTGACCTCTTCGCCGGGCAGGATGCGCCGCAAGGCGACGAGCGTGATTTGCCCGCTCAGTCCCGTATTGGGCTCGCAGGAATGATTGATGAAGTCGGGGGGTTCGTCCGGGGTCAGCGAGACCAGAAACAGATCTTCCTCGACCTGGACCGTATGGTGACGGAGATCCCCCGGGAGGTCATCCAACTCGTTGCCGCCGACGATGCGGCCACTCCAGGTGCCGATGAGTTCCCCAGGCTCGATGATCGATCTGGCGTAGACGCCGAAGCCGCCCGTCACATCCCGATTTCGAACTTCACATTTTTCAGTTAGGTAGGCCGTCTTATCTCGGCTGAGAGATTCTTGGCTCAAGCAGGTCTTGCCTCACGAAGCCCCCGCGTCTCAAACCTACTAGGGCGCGGGCGAAATGCGATGCGGCCGCCGTCTTGTCGGTCAAGCCGCGCGCGAGGACTCTCGTCGCAGCGCAGAGCATATGAGAATGCAAATTGGCCAGCTATAGAAAAAAGCGCATCGACCAGTGTTTGGTTGAAGAGGGGCTGGCGCCCTCGCGCGCGCAAGCCGCCGACCTCGTCCGCCGGGGTTGCGTCCTGGTCGACGGCGCGATCGCGACCAAGCCCGGCGCTGCGATCTCAGAAAACGCGTCGCTGGAACTGGTTCCGGGAACGGTGGCGCATGTCTCACGCGGCGCGCTGAAGCTCGCTGCCGCGCTGGATGCGTTCGATCTCTCTCCGGCGGGGCGCGTCGCGCTCGATGTCGGCGCTTCCACGGGCGGCTTTGCGGAAGTGCTGCTGGCCCGCGGGGCGGCCAAGGTTTATGCGGTCGACGTGGGCCGCGATCAACTTCATGCAAGCTTGAAGGCAGACCCGCGCGTGATATCTCTCGAAGCGACCGATGCACGCCGGATCGACGCGACCCTGGTGCCCGAGCCTGTCTCGGCCATTACCGCCGATGTCAGCTTCATCAGTCTCACCCAGGCACTGCCGGCCGCACTTCGCCGGGCCGCACCCGGCGCCTGGCTGGCGGCGCTGGTGAAGCCGCAATTCGAGGCGGGCCGCGAGGCGGTTGGGAAGGGCGGACTGGTGCGCGATGACGTGGACCGCCAAAGGGCGATCGTACGCGTGCAGGATTTTCTCGCGGCGGAGGGATGGCTTGTGCTCGGCGTTATCGAGTCGCCGATTTCTGGCGGCAGCGGCAATGTGGAGTATTTGATCGGGGCACGGAATGATCGTTGACCTAACCATCGACCGCCTGGGCGCTCAAGGCGACGGGATTGCCGAAAGCGCGCAAGGTCCGGTCTTCGTGCCGTTCACGCTCCCCGGCGAGCGGGTGCGCGCGGAGATGACGCCGGACGGAAAGCATGCGGACTGTATCGAAGTTCTCGATCCGAGCCCGGACCGTATCGAGCCGGTCTGCCCGCACTTCGGCCTATGCGGCGGCTGCGCCCTGCAGCACCTCGAGACAGCAGGCTATTTGGCCTGGAAGCGGGAACTCGTCGTCACCGCCCTGAAGTCGCGCGGGCTCGACATGCCGGTCGAGCCGGCGCGCGCCGTCCCGCTCGGAAGCCGGCGGCGGGCGACGTTCAGCCTGGAGCGGCGCGGCAACGACGTCGTGCTCGGCTATCGTCGCGTACGGTCTCACGACACGATCGGCATCGACATCTGCCCGATCCTGTCGCTGAGGATCGTCGCGGCTCTGCCGGCGCTCAAGGCGATGTTGGCGCCTTTGCTTGGCAACAGCCGCGAAGCCCGCGTCGCCGTCACCGAAACCGAGACCGGGCTCGACGTCAGCGTCGATGGCGTTCGGCCGCCGGAGACGGCCCTCGGAAAGCTGGCAGATGCCGCGCAGGCGCAAGGCATCGCCCGCCTCACGGCGGGCTCCGAGACCGTCATGCTTGCGCCGCCCACGCTGCAGCTTGGCCGCGCGCACGTGCGTCTGCCGGCGGCGAGCTTTCTACAGGCCTCTCCCGTGGCAGAAGCGGAGATGGTGGCGCTCGTGCGCCAGGGTGTCGGGAAGGCGAAGCGCGTGGCGGATCTCTTTTGCGGCATCGGCACGTTCTCGTTTGCGCTTGCCGAGCTCGCCACGGTCGAAGGCTACGAGTCAAACGCCGAGGCGCTTGCCGCCTTAAGCGACGCTGCCCGGCACACGGCCAAGCTCAAGCCGATACACGTTTTCAGACGCGACCTGTTTCGCGATCCGCTGGGCTGGCAGGAGTTCAAGCCGTACGACGCGGTTGTCTTCGATCCGCCCCGCGCCGGCGCCGCTGCTCTGGCCGAGCAGCTGGCTATGTCGAAGGTGAAGCGGGTCATAGCCGTTTCATGCAATCCCGGCACTCTGGCCCGAGACCTTAGGCTTCTCGTGGACGGCGGCTACAAGATCACGCGCTTGGTGCCGATCGATCAGTTTCTCTATTCGAGCCACGTAGAGGCGGTCGCGCATCTGGAACGATGAACTTTTGCGACCACGGTGCGCTACTTGT
>JARRPE010000214.1:0-3990 GCA_037383205.1 Methyloceanibacter sp. | reverse complement strand
GCGTCTCGGCGAACAGGCTCGCGCCTTCGGACGGTTCGAGATTGAGTTCGACCGTATGGGCGCCCGCGCGATGGGCCTCGGCGACGAACCCCGCCGCCGGATAGACGGTGCCGCTGGTGCCGATGGAGACGAACAGGTCGCACGCGCCGAGCGCGGCATAGATGCGCTCCATCTCGCGCGGCATCTCGCCGAACCACACCACGTCCGGGCGCATATAGCCGGACTCGCCACAAGCCGGGCAACTGGTCGCGAGCGAGAGATCTTCCGTCCACTGGCGGCTCGCGCCACAAGCCACGCACAGAGCGCGGGCCAGCTCGCCATGCATGTGGATCAGCGATGAGCAGCCGGCATCCTCATGCAGCGGGTCGATGTTCTGCGTGACGGTCAAGACCTCACCCTCATACTCGCGCTCAAGTTTGGCGAGAGCGAAATGCGCAGCATTGGGGCGGACGTCGGTGAGCCAGCCCCGGCGCATGTTGTAGAACTCGTGGACTTTGGTTGGATTGCGCGCGAAGCCTTCAGGCGTCGCCAGCTCTTCCACATTGTATTTGTCCCATAGGCCGTCCTTGCCGCGGAAGGTGCCCAGCCCGCTCTCGGCGGAGAGTCCCGCGCCTGTCAGGGTGACAATTCTCTGAAAGCTCATGATCTACCCGCGTTTCGAGATGCCCCTCGTAGAGTAGCAGCAAGCTGCCCGAAAGGTGCATCGCGACATTGAATCTATAGACGTCGTCGTCGGCGCTCTCACGAACGACCAGTGTTGGCCAGAACAGTTTGGGCAATGGAATGCCTATGAGCCGCACGCCCTCCGTGATCTGCCGCACACCTTGCGCGTCCGGCAGCAGGCGCAGGCGCACGGTGACGCCGCCAAGTCTCTCGTCGATCGTGCCGGGAGCAGAGCCCGGCGTGAGGCGCGACGTCATCGAATGGGCGCCCAACCGGCGGTGCCATATCTCTCCGTCGCCGGCCGGTGTCATTTCGACCGAGAGGGGAACACGATCATTCGGCGGCGGCAAAGCCAAGCACGAGCGGACTAGGCGCGCCAGCAGCGGGCGTCCTGCTTCGACGGTGGCCTCGCCGTGCCAGACCGCGCCGTCACCGATGTCATGCACGGCAAGAATGACCGCTGGGACCCGCTCCACGTGCTCGCCCAGGACCCGGTGAAACAGCGGCGGCTGAATCAGCCGATCAGCCTTTGAGCAATGGCGGCGTCGCGCTGTACCGGACAGGTCTCATACCGCCCAAACAGTGCGTACCGGTTTCGAGCGATCCGCTCGTAGAGCCAGTTGCGCACCGGACGCGGCAGGAGAAGGACGGCGCGCACGCAAGGCCAGGCACCGCCGAGCTGGCTCACGATATGAACGAAGGCCTCCATGCGCCCATAGGCCCGGCCGTCCTGTATGAGCAGGTTCGTCTCGTAGTTCACGTCGTCGAGGCCGTAGTGGCGGAACAGCGCGCCTCCGAGTACGGACTGCGCTTCGGTAAAGCGGAAGCTCTTATCGGCATCGCGCTTCGCGACAAACCGCGCGAAGCCGTCGCATAGGACGCACACGCCGTCGAACACGATGACCTGCAGGTCGTCGGGAAAGTCGGGAACCGCTGGGTCGTCTCGATAGGAATAGGGCGCGTAGGCCTCGAGTCCCGCCGAGCGCCCCTTACCGCTCACGACGACGATTCGGTCGGGAGCCAGTCCAAGTTCACGTCGACATCTTGCGCGGCGTCCTGACCCGTCTGGCCGCGATGACGCAGATAGTGTTCGGCCAGCAAGTTGTCCACCATCCGATGGGGACGGCACGAATGCCCACGCAAGGGTCGTGGCGCCCTTTGGTGACGACCGCGGTGTTGTTGCCGTCCTTGTCGATCGTGTTGCGCGGGTTGAGGATCGAAGAGGTGGGCTTCACGGCGAAGCGCGCGACAACCGGTTGGCCCGTGGAGATACCGCCGAGGATTCCGCCCGCATGGTTTGACAGGAAGGTCGGCCAGCCCGGCGGCCCGTTACGCATCTCGTCCGCGTTCTCTTCGCCAGACAGCGCGGCGGCCTCAAAGCCTGCGCCGATCTCCACGCCCTTCACGGCGTTGATGCTCATCAGGCCAGAGCAGATGTCCTGATCGAGTTTGGCGTAAAGAGGCGCGCCGAGGCCGACGGGCACGCCATCCGCGACGATCTCGATGACGGCCCCAACCGAGGATCCCGCCTTGCGGACTTTGTCCAAATAGTCGGCCCATTGCTCTGCCGCTTGCGGGTCGGGACAGAAGAACGGGTTCTCGTTCACCGCGTCCCAGTTCCAATTGGCCCGGTCGATCTTGTGCGGCCCGACCTGAACGAGCGCGCCGCGCACGAGCAAACCCGGCACGACCTTGCGCGCGATCGCGCCTGCGGCGACACGGGTCGCTGTCTCGCGCGCGGAAGCCCGTCCGGAACCGCGATAGTCCCGAACCCCATACTTCTCCGCATAGGTGTAGTCGGCGTGGCCGGGACGGAACTTGTCCTTGATGTCTCCGTAGTCCTTGGAGCGCGCATCGACATTCTTGATCTGAAGCGCGATGGGCGTCCCCGTGGTCATCTGCTCGCCGTCGTCAGTCGTAAACACGCCGGACAGGATCTCGACCGTGTCGGGCTCCTTCCGCTGGGTCACGAATTTCGACGTCCCCGGCCGGCGCTTATCTAGATAGGCCTGGATCTCCGCCTCCGTTATCGGGAGCCCGGGCGGGCACCCGTCGATCACGCAGCCGATCGCGGGCCCGTGGCTCTCGCCCCAGGTCGTGATGCGGAAAAGATGGCCGAAACTGTTATGCGACATGGCCTTTCTGTACTCGCTTCTCGCCGAAGCGTCTATCGGGCAGCGCCGCTCGTATCACGAAATTGACGCGCACCGGTCACGGCGCGAGCCTGTTTTCGTCTTAATTTTCCTTAGCTTGCCCCTCGCGCGGGTTCACGCGCCGACCAGCTCGATCCATCGCTGGCCGCTCCCTCCCACGACAAAATAGCAAAAGGCGTCGCCGATGCGTGCGGTGCATACACGTCTGTTGACGTTGACTGTCGTTTTTCTGTCGAGCGCGATGACGCTCTCTCCCGCCTTCTCGATGCCGTTGCCCTTCTCGATGACCGCGCCGGGCAGCGCCCCGTCTAAATCAATCGTGAAACGGGCCAATGTGGCCACGGCGGCTCGCCAGGCCGTGGGACCGCGCCCCGCGCGCTGGTGCGGCTGGTACATGCGCACCCAGTTCGGGGGCGGCCCGGAATACAATCTTGCGCGCAACTGGGCCAAGCGCGGCCGGCCGCTGAACGGCCCGCGCGTCGGCGCCGTCGTCGTGTGGCCTCATCATGTGGGTCTGATCACCGGCAAGACGAAAGACGGTCAATGGATCGTCCGGTCCGGCAATGACGGGGGGCGCGTACGCGAGCGACCGCGCTCGGTCGCCGGCGCCGTCTTCCGTAAGGTTTAACCGGGATAGGGCGGGGCGGTTCTTATGTCCCGCCCTAGTCCTTCGCCACGGAGATGTCGGGGGCGTCCTCGTTCTTCATGCCGACCACGTGGTAGCCCGCATCGATATGCAGGACCTCCCCCGTCACACCGGCGGACAGGTCGGATAGAAGATAGAGCCCACCGCCCCCCACATCCTCGATGGTCACGGTCCGGCGCAGCGGCGAGTTGTACTCGTTCCACTTCAGAATGTAGCGGAAGTCGGAAATGCCCGAGGCGGCCAGCGTCTTGATCGGACCGGCGGAGATCGCGTTCACGCGGATGTTGTTCTTGCCGAGGTCGGCAGCGAGATATTGTACGCTCGTCTCGAGCGCGGCCTTGGCGACGCCCATCACGTTGTAGTGCGGCATGACCTTCTCGGCGCCGTAATAGGTAAGAGTCAAGATCGACCCGCCATTCTGCATCAGCGGCTCAGCGCGCTTCGCCATGGCCGTCAGCGAGTAGCAGGAGACGTTCATCGTCTTGGCGAAGTTGTCTTCGGTCGTATCGACGTAACGGCCGTCGAGCT
>JARRPE010000213.1:0-3440 GCA_037383205.1 Methyloceanibacter sp. | reverse complement strand
GACCAGCTATGCTAGAGGGTGGATTGTTGGCGGAGAGGGAGGGATTCGAACCCTCGGAACGCTTACGCGCTCAACGGTTTTCGAGACCGCCCCGTTCGACCACTCCGGCACCTCTCCAAGCGGGCTCATGTAGCTTGGCCGGACGATCATCGCAAGCGGTACGAGCCGGTAGGCCTTGCCTGCGGCTCATTATTGCCGCATGCCCCTCGCGAAGAACCCGGCCGGTGGCGGGTTCGGTCTCGGCGTCGTGGATCGGAGCGGCCCGGGTCTGACCCGGCCGAAACTTCCGCCAAAGGCTTCAGTTTTCGGGCTTTCTAGCAATTGACTTCTTAGGTTTGCCCACTATATTGCGCCGCTTATCGCTCCTTCAGCGGCGTGCCGGCGGCGAAATTGTGCTGGCAAATCAAGCCCGAAGAGTAGCCTCAAAAGACGGAATGAAATCATGTTCGCGGTCATTCGCACGGGTGGCAAGCAGTATCGCGTGTCGCCGAACGACATTATCGAGATCGAGAAGGTCGCCGGAAATCCGGGCGACATCGTCGAGCTCTCCGAAGTTTTGCTGCTGGGCGGCGAGGGTGCCGCGACCACGGGCAGCCCCACGGTCTCCGGCGCCATGGTGGCGGCAGAGGTCGTCGAGCAGAAGCGCGGCGACAAAATCATCGTCTTCAAGAAGAAGCGCCGCCAGGGCTACCGCCGTACTCGGGGGCATCGTCAGGAACTGACGGCTCTGCGCATTACCGAGATTCTGACGGACGGCAAGAAGCCGTCCAAGGCCGCGGCCAAGTCGGCCCCGGCGAAGACAGAGACCGCGGACAAGCCGGAAGCCAAGGCTGAGGCGGCCCCTGCCAAGAAGGCAGCGCCGGCGAAGAAGGCTCCCGCCAAGAAGGCGGCCGAGGACAAATCCGGCGACGGCAAGGCGCCGGCCAAGAAGGCCGCAGCGAAAAAGGCTCCGGCCAAGAAGGCGCCCGCGAAGAAAACCGCAGCCAAGAAGGCCCCGGCCAAGAAGGCCCCGGCGAAGAAGAGCTAAAGGAACACCACCATGGCACATAAGAAGGCAGGCGGCTCCTCACGCAACGGCCGCGATTCAGCGGGACGGCGCCTCGGCGTCAAGAAGTCGGGCGGCTCGAAGGTCATCGCCGGTAACATCATCATTCGTCAGCGCGGCACCAAGTGGCACAATGGCGACGGTGTCGGCATCGGCAAGGACCACACGCTGTTCGCGCTGGTCGATGGCGAGGTCGAGTTCGCGACGAAGGCCAAGGGCCGCACCTACGTATCGGTGAAGCCGGACGCCTCGTAAGGCGCGCGACCCCTTCCAGACAATCATTCTTGAGATTTGCGCGCGCCCGTCTGATTAGCGGGCGCGTTTGCATATGTATTTGGCTTGCCATGCAGATCAGAACGCAAAGGCTGAGTTTGCGGCCGTTGGACCCTGCCGATGCCGCCGCCATGAGCCGGCTCGCGGGCGACTTCGACGTGGCCTCGATGACCGGCACGATTCCGCATCCTTATAGCGAGTCGGCCGCCCGTGCCTGGGTCGACCGTGTCGGCCAGGGCGAGGAGGGTGTCGTGTTCGCCGTGACGCGCGACGGCAAGCTCATCGGCTGCTCCGGCTACATGCCCATGGACGCCGATCATGCGGAGCTCGGCTACTGGATCGGGAAGCCCTATTGGGGCGCCGGCTATGCGACTGAGGCCGTGCGCGCTGTGATTGCTCATGCCTTCGACACCCATGGCTTCACCTATATCCGGGCCGGCCATTTCGTCGACAATTCCGGCTCCCGGCGCGTGCTCGGCAAGCTCGGCTTCACGCCCGAGGGCGAGGAGACCCGCGATTGCGTTGCGCGCGGCGAGGCGGTTCCGTGTCTCACCTACCGTCTTGAGCGAGACAGGGCCGCGGCCGCGCTCCAGCGCCCGTAGATCCGAAACCATTTCTTGCGCCGATGCGTGCAAGATGACGGCCCCGGTGCTAATCCCTCACCATGCAATTTCTCGATTCAGCAAAGGTCTTCGTTCGCTCCGGTGACGGCGGCAACGGGTGCGTCAGCTTCCGGCGGGAAAAGTACGTCGAGTTCGGCGGCCCAAATGGCGGTGACGGGGGGCGCGGCGGCGACGTCGTGATCGAGTGCGTGGCCAATCTGAATACGCTTCTGGACTTTCGCTACCAGCAGCATTTCAAGGCCAAGAAGGGCGGCAACGGCATGGGGTCCAACCGGACCGGCGCCAAGGGCGCCGATGTCGTTCTCAAAGTGCCGCCGGGCACGCAGATCCTCGACGAAGACGGGGACACGCTAATCGCCGATCTGACCGAGCCCGGAACGCGCATCGTCCTGCTCCATGGCGGAAACGGCGGTTTCGGCAACGCGCATTTCAAGACCTCGAGGAACCAGGCGCCCCGGCGGGCCAATCCCGGCCAGCCCGGCGAGGAGATGTATATCTGGCTGCAGCTCAAGCTGATCGGCGATGCGGGCATTGTCGGGCTGCCCAACGCCGGCAAATCCACATTTCTGGCGACGGTGAGCAAGGCCAAGCCCAAGGTTGCGGACTATCCGTTCACGACGCTTCATCCCAATCTCGGCGTCGTGCGGTTCGGCGGCCTCGACTTCGTGCTGGCTGACATCCCCGGCCTGATCGAAGGCGCGCATGAAGGCGCAGGCATTGGCGATCGGTTCCTCGGTCACATCGAACGCACGGCGGTGCTTTTACATCTCGTCGATGCGACGGCCGACGATCCCGTCGAGGCCTATCGGATTGTCCGCTCCGAGCTTGAATCCTACGGCGCGGGGCTTGCCGATAAACCGGAAGTGCTGGCTTTGTCCAAAATCGATTCAGTGGAGCCTGAGGACCTCGAGGAGAAGTCGCGCGCCCTGGATGCCGTAGCCGGCTCCAAGCCATTGCCCGTATCTGCCGCGACCGGCAAGGGCCTGCCCGAAGTGCTGGCTGCGCTCGCCGGCGAGGTCGAGGCCATGCGGGAGGCGGAGCTTCAAGACTCACTGCCGCGCACCGAAGATCGATGGCGGCCATGAGATCCGAATGGGCGAATGCGCGCCGGATCGTCGTGAAGATCGGCTCGGCGCTGTTGGTCGACAACGCGGCCGGCGTCTTGCGGGCGGCTTGGCTGGATGCGCTGTGCGACGATATCGCGGACCTTCGCCGCCAAGGCAAGGAAGTGATCCTCGTGTCGTCGGGCGCGATCGCGCTCGGCCGCAACGTGCTCAAGCTTCCCAAAGGTCCGCTCAAGCTCGAGGACAGCCAGGCTTCGGCGGCGGTCGGGCAGATTCATCTGGCCCACGCCTATGAGAGCGCGTTCCGGGCCCGGGGCCTTGCGGCCGCACAGGTTCTTGTGACGCTCGGCGACACGGAGGAGCGGCGGCGTTATCTCAACGCGCGCAGCACGATCTCGACGCTCTTGAAGCTGTGCGCGGTGCCGGTGGTGAATG
>JARRPE010000212.1:0-3458 GCA_037383205.1 Methyloceanibacter sp. | reverse complement strand
GGACGCGATTGCCCGGAAGCCCAAAGGGCATGACTTCGTCATCGATCGCGACGCAAACCCTTCCGTGCCTCGTTTTATGTCCTCAACCGGCGGGTAACCGAGAACGAACTTAGCGAAGCGTATAACGCCCGGGAAACCAGGGAACTCTCACCTGGAAAAAACCGTTATCAACGAGAACGGGGCTCGAGGCGCGACAAAACGACTTTAATTCCGATCGCTTACAAAGCGGCGGCCGTTTCTCCACAAGCAAAGCTAGTCACGCAGAAACCGCTGCTTCAAGCGGCCGCTCTTCTTTCACCTCGGCCGGTGCGTAGGCCGGCAGGCTGCACAGGCCACCGCCGAGATAGATGTGGTGCCAGAGTTGCGTCGCCACCACACCGCCGAGACCGAGACTGTAGAACCGGCCGATGCTGCGGCTCGACCCTTCTGCAGCCACGGCGGCGCAGTCACGCCGCACTTGCTCGACGTCGAAATAGCCCGTTCGTTCGAGGCTTTCCTCACTTATGAGCTCGCGCACGAACTCCGGCGCATTCACGAGGAAGCTGTCCGCCAGCGGCGCCTGGAACATGTGCTTCGGCCGCTGCGCGATGTTTTTCGGCAGCACCCGCTCCGCCGCCTGCCGAAGAAGGTACTTATCGCGCATGCGGCGGCGCAGTTTCCACCGGGGGCTCAGTTGCGACATGAATCCAATGACGTCTTCGTCGAGGAACGGGTACCGGGTTTCCACGCTGTTGGCCATGGCGATACGGTCACCCTTCTGGGTGAGGAGCAGACCCGCCAGGTGGACCTTGTAGCCGAAGTAGAGGGAGCGGTTGAGCGGATGCCAACGCGCCATACGCTCCAAATCGAGATCCAAATCCTCGTACGCGACGTGGCCGCCAAGTTCTTCCTTGAAGCCCGCGCTGAAGTATCGATCCCGCGACGTCGACACGAGGCTGTACATGACCGACTGGGCATGCGGGCCGCCGACAAGCGCGTCGATGTGTCGGAGCTTCTCGGAACTCTGCTTCGCGCCGATCTTGCGGATTGCCCGGCTGAGCACGGTAGTGGGCGTGAAGGCGTCACCATAGTCAAGCAGGCGTGCCATCTCGCGCATCTTGAACCAGATGTAACCGGCAAAGCCTTCGTCGGCGCCCTCACCCGTCAAGGCGACCTTGTAGCCCTGAGAGCGCACTTCGCGCGACAACGCGAGAAGCGCGGCGCATGACGTGTCGAGCACGGGGCACTCTGCCGCGCGGGTCAAGGCCTCGTAGGAATCCATGATCAGGTTGGAGCAGGCGTGCACCACGGTCGGATGCGCTCCGATCGCTTCGGCGGCCTCCATCGCCTCGTCGACTTCGTCCAGATCCTCCGTGGGGATGCGGAGCGTGAAGCTCGGCAGCGGCCGGCCCGCAACGCGCGCGGCCGTCGCCATGACGAAGGCCGAATCCACGCCGCCGCTCAGATAGCCGACCACCGGCACGTCGGCGCGGAGGCGCACATCGACCGCGCGTTCGAACACCGACTGGAACGAATCGGTGAGCTGGCCCACATCTCCATCCAGTTCCTGGCCCCAATCTGGAAAATCGAAATCCCAGTATTTGCGCTCGACGGGGCTCGCCACCGTGCGGCCATTGGGCAGATCGATACGCAGATAATGACCCGGCTCGAGCGATTGGACGCCCTTGAAGGCCGTGCGGCTCGAACCCATCGCGAAGAATGTGAAGAGATGATCCAGACCGCGCGGATCTGCTTCCGGCCGAACCGCGCCGGAGGCGATCAGCGCCTTGATCTCTGAAGCGAAATAGACCTTGTCGCCCTGACGTGACCAGAAGAGCGGGCAGATGCCGACGCGGTCGCGGCCGAGCAGGACGATGCCGCGCACCAGATCCACGATCGCAAAGGCAAACTGCCCCTTGAGATAGGGGAAGAGTCCCTCGCCATACTCCTCATAGAGATGGACCAGGATCTCGCTGTCGCTGTGGGTACTGAAAACATGCCCCTTGGCTTCTAGGTCGGCGCGGGCCTCGGGATATTCGAAAAACTCGCCATTGCAGATGGCGGCGATGGTGCGATCCTCGTTGTAGATCGGCTGCCGTCCGTCCTCGAGCCCGACAATGCTCAAACGGCGTTGCGCGAAACCGACGCCGGGGGCGGACAGAAAGCCCTCATCCTCGGGACCCCGGTGAATGAGGGCATCGGCCATGCGTTGCAGCATGCCCCGGTCCGGCAGACGCTTCCCTGCGAGGTCGATCGATCCGGCAATCCCACACATTCGCAATCATTCCTTTAGCGGCGCGCGTTGTGCGAGGCAGCCGCGCCAAATAGGGCCGAGCACGCCGATAGCCGCTCCCCCGAGTGTTGGACCTTGCGCCGCAGGCGTGCGGCTAGCTCTCCATTACGATCTTCGGTGCGGGCCGGGCATCGCTCGACGCGCGCTCAATCTCGGCCCAGGCCGCCCGCGCGATATAACGGTATGCCTTGGACACGTCGCTGTCGGGATCGCTCACCACAACCGGCTCGCCGCTATCGGAGGTTTCCCGTACCGCCATGGTCAGCGGTACCTCGCCTAAGAAGGGAACGCCAAGCTTTTCGGCTTCCTGCCTAGCGCCGCCATGACCGAAAATATCGGACCGGCCGCCGCAGTGCGGACAGATGAACGTGGACATATTCTCCACGATCCCAAGCACCGGCACGTTGACCTTCGTGAACATGGTGAGACCCTTACGCGCATCGATCAGCGCCAGGTCCTGCGGCGTGGAGACGATGACGGCGCCCGCGAGCGGCACCTGCTGCGCCATGGTGAGCTGGGCGTCTCCCGTGCCGGGCGGCATGTCGACCACGAGCACATCGAGCTCGCCCCACGCCACGTCCTTCAGCATCTGGGAAATCGCCGAAATCACCATCGGACCGCGCCAGATCATCGGCGTATCTTCGTCGACCAGGAAACCCATGGACATGACCTGGAGGCCATGGCGCCGCATCGGGTCGAGCTTGTTTCCGGCCAGTTGCTGCGGCTGACCGCTCAGGCCCATGAGGCGCGGCATGGACGGCCCGTAGATGTCCGCATCGAGAATGCCGACCTTCAGGCCCTGGTCCTTGAGCGCCAGGGCAAAATTGATGGCGGTCGTGGACTTGCCCACGCCCCCCTTGCCGGACGCGACCGCGATGATGTTGCGAATCCCGGGGATCGCACCCGTTCCTTGCCGTCCGGCCGGTGATGCCGGGGGCGCGCTTCGCGGCGCCGAAGCCGGTGCGGCCTTGGGGGAAGGGTTGGCGGCGCTGGGCGCGGCGACCGGGCTCGAAGACGCGGCGCCCGGTTCCCGATCCGCGGTCAATGTGACCATGGCGCTCTCAACACCCGGCAGCCCTTCGACGATGGTCGCCGCGGCCTGCCGCAGACCTTCGAGCTCCGTGGCCCGCGCCGGGTCCACCGAAATCGCGAAGTAGACCTTGCCCTTATTGATGACGACCTCGGA
>JARRPE010000211.1:0-5180 GCA_037383205.1 Methyloceanibacter sp. | reverse complement strand
CGTTACAACTGTGGCAAGCAGATGCCGCCTCTCCTCCATCCCGACTGACCGGCACGCTGCAACGGCGCCCGGTCGCCTCGGCAGGTTTCAGCGGACGATAGGTCATGAAAACTTTCTTGGCGGCCTTCCTCATCGGATGCGCCTTCCTTCCAACGCACGCTTTCGCGGATTCCGAAAACGAGCACCTGTCGTGTGTGAAGGAGTTGCCGGACCCCTATAGCCTGGCCAGGCGGCGAAACTACGTTCTGACCTGCCGGACAAAAGCTCCCGGCCTCACCGTTTCGAAGATAACGGCCAATGAGGACCAGTGCGAATGTCGACCCGTATTGCCCACCGAAAACATGAAACAGGGCGCACGGATCATGTCGATTTGCCGCGATGCCGGGCATCCTTGCGACTTCACGGACGTGAAGTTCAAGACGAGTGCGGGCGACTTCATCTTTACATGGTCGCCGGACGACGACGCCCTGGACATTCCTTGAGGCGTCACGGCCCGGCCTCACAGCGTTTGCCTAGCCCGACCCATGCATGTCGGCCGTCTCGGGATTTTGGAAGGAATGGTGGGCGGCACTGGGATCGAACCAGTGACCCCTACGATGTCAACGTAGTGCTCTACCGCTGAGCTAGCCGCCCGGGTCTGTGTGGCAAGGCGCCTTCTATATGGGTGGCGGCGCCAGAAGGCAAGCGGCGGATTCCGGCGCTTTCCTCAAGCCGCCAGCATGCGCTCCACCTGGTCGACCAAATCGCGCAGGTGGAAGGGCTTCGACAGGATCTTGGCGTCTTTCGGCGCGTTGTTGTCCGGATTGAGCGCCACGGCTGCAAATCCCGTGATGAACATGATCTTCAGGTCCGGATCGAGTTCGGCGGCTTTGCGCGCCAGTTCGATCCCGTCCATCTCGGGCATCACGATATCGGTCAGGAGCAGCATGAAAGGCTCTTCCTGGAGCCGCTCATAAGCTTCCACGCCGTTGCCGAACGACACCACGTCGTAGCCAGCCTTTTCCAGCGCCTTAACCAGGAAACGGCGCATATCGTCATCGTCTTCGGCAAGAAGAATACGCTGAACGCTGCGCACGCGCGGGTCGTTCGCCTCCATAATCCTCGTCCCCCTCAACACTCACCCTGTATCGCCTACACGAATATGGTAAACGACCGCTTGCCTTATTCTTGAATGATTGGCGCGGCCTCATCCTGTGGGCTCCGCGATCATTGCCGCTAATGGGCCCCGGCACAAGATGGAACACGCCTGGACAGCCTCCCCTGTCGTTGGCAGAGTTAACGCTGGCCGCCGGCGCAAGACCGGCCGCCACCGCAGCAACGGAAACCCAAGGTTTGGCGGATGAGCCGGCAAGAGGCTGAAGCGATCGAGCGGGAACTGTCACCGCCCTTCACGGTGGTGCGGCCCGCGAAACTGCAGCTTCCCCTCGTCTTCAATTCACCGCACTCGGGCCGGGTTTATCCCAGCACCTTTCTGGCCGCCTCGAAACTCGATGCGATGACCTTGCGGCGGTCGGAAGATGCCTATGTGGATGAACTCTTCGGGTTCGCAGCCGCGCTCGGGGCCCCGCTGCTGCACGCCCAATTCCCGCGCGCCTATCTCGACGTGAACCGCGAGCCCTACGAGCTCGATCCAATGCTGTTCCGGGACGGGCTGCCGCACTACGCCAACACACAGTCGGTCCGCGTCATTGGCGGGCTCGGCACGATCGCGCGTATCGTGGAACGGATCAAGCGCCTCTACGTTCCCTATCACGAGACCCTTTCGGCTCTTCTGACGGAAGCGAAGAGGGAGTTCGGCTTCGCCGTGCTGATCGACTGCCATTCCATGCCGTCCAGTCCGGGCGTCGACAAACGCACGACCCGGGCCGATTTCGTGTTGGGCGACCGGTTCGGCACCTCGTGCAGCAGCGAACTGACGAGCAGGGCCGCCCGGTCGCTGGAAGCGCTCGGTTTCGGCGTGGCGCTGAACAAGCCTTACGCGGGCGGCTACATCACCGAGCACTATGGACGTCCGCACAAGGCGCAGCACGTACTTCAGATCGAGATCAACCGCTCGCTCTACATGGACGAGACGACGTTCGAAAAAACCGAGCGTTTCGACATCTTGCAGGAAAATCTGGAAACGGTGGTCCGGGACCTGATGCCCGGCGTTCCGGATCTCGTGGTCCCCCGCGCCGCGGCCGAATAGGCGCCGCCAATCCAAAAAAAGGGCCGTCCGATTGAACGAACGGCCCAAGTCTAGGGAGGAAACGCCCAAGGAGGGCAGCGATATGGCCCGGAGAGCCATATCGCATTGCAACAATATGTCATTGCAATGCACAAAAATCAAGTTGTCTAAGGAATTTACCGACAGAACTGAAACAGTGATGCCGCAAAGTCACGCTCCTGCACGCGCATCCACCGCACCCGCATACGCCGGACGCACCAGGACCTGACAGCAAGCCGTGTGTCCAAGGCCCGGAGGCCTTGACTCTCAACGGCAAACACCGCCAAGCCTTAAAGCGTGACCAAAACCATTCAACTTGATTTCGAGAGCTATATAGCGACAGCGCACGCCCTCGCCGAGAGGGCTGGTGAAGTCATATTGCCGCATTTCCGAAGCGGCGTGGCCGTCGACGACAAAGGCGGTGGGGCGTTCGACCCCGTCACCGTGGCGGATCGCGACGCCGAAGCGGCCATCCGCGAGATCTTGTCTGCCGCCTATCCCGGTCATGGCGTCGTAGGCGAGGAATTCGAGGACACCCAGACGGACGCCGACTTTTGCTGGATCGTCGATCCGATCGACGGCACACGCAGCTTCATCATGGGCCAGCCTCTGTGGGGCACGCTCATCGGCCTGACCGCACACGGCGCGGCGGTGCTGGGGATGATGAACCAGCCTTACACCGGCGAGCGGTTCTGGAGCGGCGAGACCGAGAGCTATTTCACGCGCGGCGGCGAAACCCGGCGCATGAATGTCCGGCAGTGCCCTGCGCTCGATAGCGCCATCCTGGCAAGCACGGCGCCGGAGCTGTTCGACACCTCGGAGTTGTCGCGGTTCGAGGCCCTGTCGCGGGCGGTGCGTCTAAGGCGCTTCGGCGGCGACTGCTACAACTACTGTCTGCTCGCGATGGGGCAGATCGACCTTGTCGTCGAGGCGGGGCTCAAGCCGTTCGACATCCTGCCCCTCGTGCCGATCATCGAACGGGCGGGCGGTATCGTGACGACCTGGGACGGCGGCGATCCAAGCAAAGGCGGGCGCATCGTGGCCGCTGGCGATCGCGCCCTGCACGCGGCCGCGCTGGAAACTCTCTCGGACTGAAGCGGACTGCTCTTACGCTGTCTTGCGAACCGCGACACCGGGCGCGAAGGCGTCGAACGCGGCCCAGAACTGCACACGGATCGAATCCCGTTCCTGCAGGATTTCGTGCCGGGCGCCCCGCAGCACGATTTGCGTTCCCGCCCGCAAACGAGAGGACAGCGCCTCGATCGCCTTGTTGGATACGATCTTGTCGTCGCCGGCAACGACGAGCAAAGAGGGCACGCGAATCTTCGGCGCGTATTTCTCGCCTTCCAACCGCGACATGGCGTCGAACGCCGCATGCAGCCAGCCGATCGTGGGCGGCCCCGCCGCAAGGCCCGGCGCCGCGTCCAGCACTTCGATGTTGCGGTAGAAGCGCTCCCGGTCCGAGGTGAGCGGATTGCCCTCGAACACATCGCTCGTCCACACGGACGGATCGCCGGGCACGGCCTGTTTGCCGAGCCCCACCCAGGAGAGCCCGGTCGCAATCCCGGCGCAAACCTCCTGGGGCAGCGGTAAGCCGGCGAGCTCCACCATGGGAGAGGTCGTGATCAACCGGTGGAACCAGCAACCGCGCTTTGTGGCGGCATTGAAAAGGATCGGCGCCGACATGGAATGGGCCAGCGCGTAATAGGGCATCGGACAATCCGGAAGCACCACACCCTTCATGAAGTGATGGATGTCCTGCTCGTAGTCGATGAAGCTCAGGATGTGTCCCCTTGAAGAGCCGCGCACCAGCCGGGTGGACCCGCCCTGCCCGCGCCAATCGATGATGGCGACGGCGAAGCCGCGGCGGCGCAGCTCTCCGACGACCTCGAAATATTTCTCGATGTACTCGTTCCGGCCCGGAAAGATGCAAACGGTGCCGCCGCGCTGCTGCAAGGCCGACTGCCAGCTCGCATAGCGAACTTTGATCCCCTTGCGCACATCGAGGTAGCCCGCGTTGGCGCCGAGCGGGACAGGATTCTTGGGTGTCGAAACGAGGGTCATCGAGATTTGAAAGTTCCAGCAATCCCGCAGCGCGGGAGAATTGGTCCGCGCATCTTTCTTACAGCCGCGAAGCCACCGCCGACAACAGACCATGCGCGATTGCCGCCGCCGCAAGCAGAGCGCCGGGCTGATAGATTCTTGAATTGATTGTTATAATTCAGCGCTCTAAAACTCTTGAAGCGCCCCGAAAGCAATCTTATATGCGATTTTGCGCGAAGGCCTTCCGGCTTCGCATTTCAGAGCCCGGCTCCCGATGTGGAGCGGGCGACTTACCATATCGCTTCATAAGGAGGATGTGACATGAGGCATTTCGATTTGACGCCCCTTTATCGGTCCACCGTCGGTTTCGACCGGCTCGGCTCGTTGCTCGATACGCTGAACACGTATGAGGGCGATGCCCCGGCCTACCCGCCCTACAACATCGAGCGGGTGAGCGAGAACGACTATCGCATCAGCATGGCCGTGGCCGGCTTCAGCGACGCCGATCTCGACATCGAGGTTAAGGAGCACACGCTCTCCGTCCGCGGTGAGAAGCGCGTCGAGCAGGAGAACTCGACTTACCTGCATCGCGGCATCGCCGCCCGCAGCTTCGAGCGCCGCTTCCAGCTCGCCGACCACGTGGTCGTGAAGGGCGCGAGCCTCGAGAACGGCCTGCTGCATGTGGATCTGGAGCGCGTGCTGCCTGAGGCCATGAAGCCGCGGACCATCGAGATCACGACCAAGTCGGAGTCGCCCAAGACGATTGACGACAAGACGGTCGAGACCAAGGCGGTCGATAGCCAGGCGGCGTAAGCCACAGGGGCCGATGCCGGCCCGCATGAGCCAAGAAGGGCGCTCCGGATACGGGGGGCGCCCTTCCCTGTTTCGCATCGCACTCGGTCACGCCGGTTTTTGGGAGAGTCGAGGCGCG
>JARRPE010000210.1:0-3473 GCA_037383205.1 Methyloceanibacter sp. | reverse complement strand
AACGGGCCGTGCGCACGAACGAGAAGCTATAGTTCTGCTCCCTGTGGCGATCAAGGCTTATTGCGCGGGCGGCGGGCCTTTGTCGAGCTTGACGCGGGAGACGACCTTACCCGTCGTGAGATCCACGACCACGACCTCCGCATCCTCGCGCGAGCGGACGTAGAGCGCGAGCCGTTGCCCGTCGAGCGACATGGACACGACCTCCCCATCGCCGGGAATGCTCAAGGCCTGCAGCGCACCCGAAGCGGCTCGCTCCATGGAGACCGGATCCGGCGGAGGCGCGGCTACTGTCGCTTCGGCGGGCGCCTTCTTCCCAACCTTCGAAGCCTGGTAGATCAGGCCCGCGATCACGGCGGCAAACCCAGCAAGGAGCAGGATGCCCATCACCACCACGGCGATCTTCAGCTTGCCGACCTGGCGCGGTGTAAGAACCGTGCCGTCGATGCGTACATCTTCCGGGTGCGGGATCTCGGCTGGCGAATTCTCTGGGTCGACCGTCGTTGTCATCCTATGACAGACTCCGAAACATGCCGCGCACGACAATGATTGAAACAGAGACCCCGACCGACCTGGACGCCCCGATGGACCTCGACGTCATTGAGGACGCCATGGAGGCGGGGACCAGCCGTTTGGCTGCGGAGGTGGACGCCTCCCAGACCAGCCAGCGGCTCGACCGATTTCTGAGCGAGGCGCTTCCCGATGTGAGTCGCACGCGCATCCAGGCGTTGATCCGTGATGGTCATGTGCGTTTCGCGGGCGGCCCCTCGGGCGGCGCGACCATAGAGGACGTGAAATACCGGGTCAAACAGGGCGACTGCTTCGAGCTCGCCCTGCCACCCACCGCCGAGCCGGAACTGAAGGCGCAAGCGATCCCGCTCGACGTCGTCTACGAGGACGAGGACCTGATCGTCATCGACAAGCCGGCCGGGCTCGTCGTGCATCCGGGTGCCGGGCAGCCGGACGGCACGCTCGTGAACGCGCTCCTCGCCCATTGCGGCAAAAGCCTCTCAGGCATCGGCGGAGTGGCCCGGCCTGGCATCGTCCATCGGCTCGACAAGGATACCAGCGGGCTCATGGTCGTGGCCAAGAACGATGCGGCCCACCGCTCACTCGCCGAGCAATTCGCCGACCACGGACGAACGGGAGAGATGTCGCGTGGCTATCTTGCGCTGGTTTGGGGTGCGCCCTCGCGGCCCCATGGCCGCATCGAAGCCCCGATTGGCCGTCACCCTACGAGCCGAACCAGGATGGCCGTCGTGCCGGACGACAAGGGACGCTTCGCGGCCACCCAATGGCGCCTCGCCGAGAGCTATGGGGGCACGGCAAAGGACGCCGATGCGTCGCTGATCGAATGCACGCTCGAAACCGGACGCACCCATCAGGTGCGTGTCCATTTGGCCCATTACGGTCACCCGCTGGTGGGCGATCCTCTTTACGGCGCCGGTTTCAAATCGAAGCTCAATACGCTGCCGGAGGACTTGGCGAACGCGATCAGGGCGCTCGGCCGGCAGGCGCTGCATGCCGCGCACCTGTCTTTCGTCCATCCGGCAACAGGGACCTTACTGGAATTTAACAGTGACCTCCCTGACGATCTCGCCGAGATTGTGCGACAATTCAAGTAACTGTGATGCTACGGCCCCCTTCCGCGCAAACAGGAAAAGTCCTATAGACGGACGTGCTGGGGGACGTGCACGAGGAAGACGCGGCGACAGTAAAACGCAGAGACCTGCGCGTCCCTACAAGAGACGGGTTCCGGGAAGATAGCCATGGCCTCCAAGAGTTTACCGAGCGTCAGCGCGCATGGCGGACTGACGCGCTATCTCGAAGAAATCAGACAATTTCCGATGCTGGAGCCGCAGCAGGAATACATGCTCGCCAAGAGTTGGCGCGAGCATGGCGATCGCGACGCGGCGCACGAACTGGTCACGTCGCATCTGCGTCTCGTGGCGCGCATCGCCATGGGCTATCGCGGCTATGGACTGCCCATCGGCGAAGTGATCTCCGAGGGCAATGTCGGTCTGATGCAGGCGGTGAAGCGTTTCGATCCCGAGAAGGGGTTCCGCTTGGCGACCTATGCCATGTGGTGGATCCGCGCCGCGATTCAGGAATACATCCTGCGCTCGTGGAGTCTCGTGAAGATGGGCACCACGGCGGCGCAGAAAAAGCTGTTCTTCAATCTCCGTAAGATCAAAGGGCAGCTCAAGGCGCTTGAGGAAGGCGATCTTCGTCCCGACCAAGTGAAGCAGATCGCGACGCGGCTTGGCGTCAGCGAAGACGACGTCGTGTCCATGAACCGCCGGCTTGGCGGCGACTCGTCGCTAAATGCGCCGGTGCGCAACGATGCGGAAAGCGGCGAATGGATGGACTGGCTGGTGGATGACACCGCGGTCGATCAGGAAACCGCCCTCGCCGAATCCGAGGAGCAGGAACAGCGCCGCGGCATGCTGCACGATGCGCTGAAGGGTTTGAACGAGCGGGAACGCCGCGTGTTCGAAGCGCGCCGCCTGTCGGAAGACCCGCTGACCCTGGAGCAACTCTCAACGGAGTTCGGCGTCAGCCGGGAACGTATTCGCCAGATCGAAGTCCGGGCTTTCGAAAAGGTGCAAAAGGCCGTCCAGAAGGCAGCCGCTGCCGCCGAGGAGCCGGAGCTCGAGCCGACCGACTAGGCCCGCGCGCTTTCCGGCACAGCGGTAGACGCGAATCGCCCCGCCCGCTAATGATCGGGACAGCAGACGAGGGGCCGCGCGTGAATATCCTGGAATCCGGCGATGTGGAGATTGCCTATCTCGACGAGGGAGAAGGGCCGACGGTGTTGCTCGGCCATTGCTCCGCGGCCTCCCACAAAGAATGGGCCCCGCTGATCGAAACGCTGGTGGAGGACTGGCATGTCCTTGCGCCAGATTTCATCGGCTATGGGCAGTCCGGCCCCTGGCCGGCCGAAAAGCCATTCTCAATCGACGCGGATGTCGAAGCGCTGCTCGCAGTCGCGGAGGTGGCGGAGGCGCCGCTACACCTCGTCGGCCATTCCTATGGCGCGGCGCTGGCGCTCGAGGCCGCGCGGACGCTGCAGGACAAGGTGAAGTCTCTCACACTGGTCGAACCGGTCTCCTTCCACCTTCTGCGTCTGGAAGACCTGCCCGAATGGCAGGATGTCGAGAAGCTGGGCGTGGCCGTTCTCGACCCCGTTGCCAAGGGAGACGACAAGAAGGCCGCCGGGGCATTCATGAGCTATTGGCTTGGGCGCTGGCGCTGGTGGATCGCCCCTGAAAGCTTCAAGAGCGCCATCGCCGCTACCATCCCCAAAGTGGCGCTCGAGTTCTCGATCGCCCTCGATGCCAAGAGCACGGCAATGGACTATGCGGAGATCACCGCGCCCACCTTGCTGATCATGGGATCGAAAACGCCGCCGCCGACGCGCGCGGTGACCGAGCTCTTGAGCAAGACGCTTCCCAATGCGGAGCGGAAGCCCCTCA
>JARRPE010000209.1:0-3480 GCA_037383205.1 Methyloceanibacter sp. | reverse complement strand
CTGCGCTTCGACATGAGCGAGTACATGGAGCGTCACACCGTGTCGCGCCTGATCGGTGCGCCTCCCGGCTATGTGGGCTTCGACCAGGGCGGCCTTCTGACCGACGGTGTCGACCAGCATCCGCACTGCGTGCTGCTGCTCGATGAGATCGAGAAGGCTCACCCGGACCTGTTCAATATCCTTCTGCAGGTGATGGACCACGGCAAGCTGACCGATCACAACGGCAAGCACGTGGACTTCCAGAACGTGATCTTGATCATGACCACGAATGCCGGTGCGGCCGACATGGCTAAGGCGGCGATCGGGTTTAATCGAACCAAGCGCGAGGGCGACGACGAGGAGGCGATCAACCGCCTGTTCTCGCCGGAGTTCCGCAACCGGCTCGACGCGATCATTCCGTTCGGCGCGCTGCCGGCCTCGGTCATCGCGCAGGTCGTCGAGAAGTTCGTGTTCCAGCTCGAAGCCCAGCTTGGAGACCGGAACATCACCATCGAACTGACCCCGGAGGCCAATGCTTGGCTTGCCGAGAAAGGCTATGACGACAAGTTCGGTGCGCGGCCGCTGGCTCGCGTGATTCAGGAGAACATCAAGAAGCCGCTGGCGGAGGAAATCCTGTTCGGCGCGCTGAAGAATGGCGGCACGGTGCGCGTGCTCGTGAAGGAAAAGGACGGCCAGGATGTCCTCGACTTCGACTACATCACGGACGATGCGCCGGTGAAGCCGCGGGACCCGGACGAGGGCGAGGCCGAAGCCAAGGTGAAAGCGAAAGCCAAGGCGTCGAAGCCGCGGGCCAGGCGCAGCCGGAAACCGCGCGGCGGCACCAAGGAAAGTGGCTCCGGCTCCGTGCCGAAGGTCCCGCTCGGCGAGGGTTAGGCACTTCGTGCCTTAGACTTGGAGAATTATGCTACGTGGCCGGGCGCTCATACGAGCCCCGGCCATTTTCATGACTAGGCACCCAGCACCGCCCGGATCTTCTCGGCGGTAGCTTTGAGGTCTTCCGGGTCGGCCATCTTCGATCCTTCCGCCCGCATCGGCACGCCCTCCTTGCGCGGGATGATGTGGACGTGGAGGTGGAACACTGTCTGGCCTGCGGCGGCGCCATTGAACTGCTGAATCAGGACCCCGTCGGCGCCGACTGCCTGCTTGATCTTTGGCGCAAGCGTCTGCACCACGGTCATGAGCTTGCCGAGGCCTGCGGGCGTGATACCGAAGAGGTCCGCAGCCGACTCCTTGGTAATGACGAGGGCGTGGCCCTCTGTGCGCGGCATGATGTCGAGAAAGGCGAGGGTGTCGTCGTCCTCGTAGAGCTTGTGGCAGGGGATCTCGCCTTTCAGAATTTTGGCGAAGATGTTCTCCGGGTCGTAGGCCGTCGCACCGTTATCTGCCATCAGCTCATGTCTCCTCTCGTCTTGTCTGCGCCGCTCGCGATTTTCGGAATCATTTCGAGTCCTTAGGCCCTCAAGGTCAACCGCATCGTGAATCGCGCTGCCGGGTCAATGGAACTTTGCCGCGCGCCGTTCATTGACTCCCTGTGAGGCGGGTGGCTCAGCACCACTCAGCTAAGCTATTGTTATATAGCAAATATCACAAGACTTCATACCTCGGGAGGGTCCAATGACAATGCTCAAAGTGATCGAAGTTCTGGCCGAATCCGACAAGAGCTGGGAAGACGCCGCGCAGACCGCCCTGCAGACGGCCGAGAAAAGCGTGCGCAACGTGCGCTCGATCTACATCAAGAATTTCGAGGCGACCGTCGCGAACGGCAAGATCGAGAAGTACCGCATCAACGGCAAGATCTCGTTCGTGCTCGATTAGGGGCGCTTCGCCGTATCTTTCCGGTACGGCGACTCCTCGGCGAGGAGAGCGTTCTCTTCGGCCACGGCAAGCCTTTCGCGCTGAAGATACTCGGCGACGGGCGCCCGGAGCCGCGGGTCTGCGATGTAGTGCGCGCTATAGGTCTCTGTCGGGACATAGCCCCGGGCGAGCTTGTGGCCGCCTTGAGCGCCGGCCTCGACGCGGGCAAGCCCATGGGCGATCGCATAGTCGATGGCCTGGTAGTAGCAGACTTCGAAGTGCAGGAAGTCGTGGGTTTCGAGTGCGCCCCAATAGCGGCCGTACAGCGTGTCCGCGCCGATCACATTGAGCGCGCCCGCGATATAGCCCGCGCCGCGCTTGGCCATGACGAGGAGCAGGCGGTCGGCCATGGTATCGCCTAGGAGGCTGAACGCCTCCCGGGTGAGATAGGGGCGTCCCCATTTGCGCGCGCCAGTGTCCATATAGAAAGCGAAGAACGCATCCCAATGGGCTTCGGTCAGGTCCGATCCCGTGAGCCATTCGAGCTCGATGTCGTCGCTCAGCGCCGCTCGCCGTTCGCGCTTGATGGCTTTGCGCTTGCGCGAGGCGAGGGCGCTCAAGAAGTCGTCGAAGCTGCCATAGCCGTTATTGTGCCAGTGAAACTGCTGGTCTTTCCGTTGCAGATAGCCGAGCTCACCCGCCAGCTGCCACTCGTCGCGCGCCATGAAGGTGATGTGCAGGGACGACACGCCGAGCCTGTTCGTCAGCGTCCGTCCGGCCTCCAGCAGCAAGGCTTGCCGTTCGACGCGCGCGTCACAATCCCGAACCAGGAGCCGGGGGCCCGGCACAGGGGAGAACGGCACCGCCGCTTGAAGCTTCGGGTAGTAGTCACCGCCGGCGCGCATGTAGGCTTCGGCCCAGCCGTGGTCGAACACGTACTCGCCCTGGCTATGGCCTTTTAGGTAGCAGGGCATGCACCCCATCAAGCGGCCTTCGTTGTCCTCGTAGAGCAAGTGTTGTGGCAGCCAGCCCGTCTCTCGTGTGGCCGATCCGCTTTCCTCGAGCGCTTTGAGAAAAGCATGGCTCACGAAGGGGTTGGGAGGTGCCGTTAAGCCGCTGTCGCCGGCCGCGCAAGCGTCCCATTGGTCGGCCGGCACGTCCGCGATGCGGCTTGCGACGCGCACGACCGCCTCCTGCGTGCCGTGGTCCGGCGCCGGCTCGTCTTGGTTCTTCTGCCTATCCGGTTCCGATCTGGTGTCCATGCCGCTCATCATGTCCGGCCACGTCTTCGACCCCAAACAGCCCGCATAGGCCGTCAGGGCGCGATATTCTCGAAGATCGGCGCATCGGCATATCGCAGCGCGCGCGCCAGATCCGCTTCGGTTCGAACGGTCCAGGCCAACAAGGGAAGACCGGCGGCGAATTTGGCGAGCAGCGGCGCGACTGCCGGCAGCGCATGGACATCGTACGCGACAAAATGGGGGCGTGCGAAGACGGATGTGAGGAGATGCCGCATGGCGAAGCGCTGGAGCGTCGAGAGATGGGTTTTCGAATACGCATCGTTGAAGCGGCAGGAAACGAGGCCACGGGGCAGGGCAGGCGCATGATGCCTGAACGCTGAGACGCAATTGGGGTCGAACGACATCACCGCCGCGGGGCCGCGATAGCCCGTGAGCAATTTGGCGA
>JARRPE010000208.1:0-3499 GCA_037383205.1 Methyloceanibacter sp. | reverse complement strand
ACCGCCCAAAAGCCATGGCAGCGCGGCGGTGACAATGCACGATTTGCCCCCGGCGGAGCCGTGCTTTTCACCCCGGAAGTCTCTCCGGCGACGGGCGGCGAGGCACGAGTTCGGGGGGATTCAGCGCCGGCGGACGAGCGCCACGATAAACAGCAGCCCGATCACGCCATGGAGCACGCCGCCGGCCCATAAGCCCTGGCTACCGGTCTGCAGCGCACCGTAAAGCAGCGCTGGCGACGCGAGGATGTTGTAGACCGCAAGCGCAATGGCCGCATACGAGCCGAGGCCGTAGGCCGTTGTATGATCGCCGATCGCCGCCGCCCAATTGCGCCCCAGAAGCGCGCCGACGCCTAGTCCGAACGTCGCAACCCCGAGCAAGCGGATAAGCGACAGAGTGGCGGCGTCGGCCGCCGTGCCGCCAACGCCCGAGAGCACCATGGCCGGCATCAAGATCGCCGACACGCCAAAGAGAACCTCGATGCACCCCGAGACGAGAACGAGTAGCGGCACCATTTGTCGATGGGTCTCCTATTGACCGTCAGGCGAGGCGCTTGGCGTTTCCGGCGCGGACATGGTCCCGGATTCGGGTTTGCCCCACGAGAAGATCTGGTTCCAATCGTCCTTCATGCTGACGACATTCCAGCCATTCGCCAAGGCATGTTCCATCAGCTCGACGGGGAACCGGCCGACGTCGGAGTCCGGCCCGTAGGCGTATTCTCGTTTGGCATCGTCATGATGAACGAGCCCCATGAAGCAAAGCCCTTTGCAGTTCGCCGTCCATTCCAGCATTTCCTTATCGCCTATGGAGTTGCCGAAGGCGAAGATCGGCTGCCGGCCGATATAGTGATTGATGCCTTCCGCCTTGCCGGGCCCGTCGTCGAAGAACAAGAGGTCTGGCAGCTTCACGAGGGTCGGGCTCGAATCCCAATAGCGGAACTCGGTCTCCCCCGACGACCCCACCACCTGCCAAGGTGGAATGCCGTAGCACTGCTCCGTATAGGCGCGCATGAAAGCCGTGCCGCCGCCAGAGACGATGAAGGTGGTGAAGCCCTTCGCGCGCAGATACTCCAGAAGCTCGATCATCGGCGCGTAGGTGAGATCGGTATAGAGGCGCTTGAAGCGCGGATGCTTCGCCGTCTTGAGCCAGGCGGACACAATATCGTTGAACTCCACCGTGGTCATGCCGCTATGGGTGGCCGTCACGAGCACCATGGCGCCCTTCTCACCATAGGTGAGGAGTTTCTGCGAGTTGCCGTCGAGCGCGGACTTGAACGGTTCCTTCGTCTTCCAGTCCGGATGCTGGTTCGACACCGCTTTCACTCGGTCGGTGACGAAGACGAACTGCGTGTAGAGCGGCTTCTCGACCCAAAGCGTCCCGTCATTGTCGAACGTGGCAATGCGGTCCGCCTTCGGCACGAAGTCGGGGCTACCCTCGGTCGTCACGCGCGCGACATAGTCGAGAATGTTGGCCTTGAGGGCACCGTCGTTCCAGGATGGCAACGGATCCGGTGTGTCGTCGGCCCGCGCAGACAGGGCGCTCACCAACGCCGCGACGCACACCGCGCCAAGCACATTTGTCCAACCGGTGGCACTCATTGTCTGGGCTCCGTACTGCGATGGCCTTCGTTTAGGAATTCCTGGATCAAGCTTAGCGTCTTTGCGGGCGCCTCGACCATCGCAGAGTGACCCACACCATCGATCATCGCAACCTTCGCGCGGGGTGCGGCGCGGAATCGCTTGGCATTTTGCGGCGAGATCAGCGCATCCTCGCTCCCGAACAGCACGAGCAGCGGTGGAACGGGTTTGACGCCCGCAAGGCGTTCCGGAGTCCCGCGCTCGGTGCTAAAGGCGACGCTGTCATCATGTGCTTCGTGAAACGCGGTGTAGGTTAACTGCCAAAGGTCGGCGACGAATTTTTCCGGAACGGCAAATCCCGGCGCGAAGCCTTGTGCGAGTCCCCGGCGCATCACGGCGTTCGTGCAAAACCGCCACAGCGTCTTACCAATCACGTCCGTGAAGGCGAGTCGGCTCAGAAGCGAAAAACTCCGAAGGCGACGCCGGCTACGCCAACATCACCATCCCCCTATCCGTCGCGGGACAGTGATGGCATCGGCCTTAGGGCTTGCTCTGGCCCAATTGTGATTGTGAACTCCGTGTCCTGAAGGACGGGTGCGTGCCCGTCGCGATGCGTGGAGCAGCATGGCGAGCGCAAAAGCTCAACAACCCGAACGAAAACCGTTGGTGGCTCTTACCGGCGCGACGGGATTCATCGGCCGACATCTGCTGAAAGGCCTCACGGCGCGCGGCTACCGTGTCCGCGTCCTGCTGCGGCGCCCCACGCAGATGCCTGACTCCTGCGCCAGCGTCCTCATCGGCGACATCGCCAAGCCCTACAACATGTCCGAGGCGCTTGCCGAGGTCGATGCGGTGATCCACTCCGCGGGCATTCCGCGCGCCATGACCGGGCTGCCCGAGGACGACTACCGCCTGTTCAACACCGAGGCGACGGTACGGTTCGCCGCGGCCGCCAAGCGCGCGCGAGTCAAGCGCTTCCTGTTCCTGTCGTCCATTCGCGCCCAATCGGGACCGAGCGCGTCCTGCGTGCTGACCGAAGATCGTGAGGCGCAACCGACAGACGCCTACGGCCGCTCCAAGCTCGAAGCCGAACGGGGCGTGGCGGAGACCGGCCTCGATTGGGCGGCCTTGCGGCTCGCCCTCGTCTATGGCCCCGGCGCGGGCGGCAATATCGCCAAGCTCGTGAAACTCGCGCGTTCGCCCTACCCGCTGCCGCTGGCCGGCCTGAGGGCGCGGCACTCGCTCCTCGCGCTCGATAATCTGGTCGAAGCCGTGGACCGGATCCTGACGGCGCCGGGACCGCTGAACCGGCCCTTTATCGTGGCGGACCCGGCCCCGGTCACGGTGGCCGAGATTGTCCGCGCCTTGCGCCAGGGCCTCGGCCGCAGGGCCGGCCTGTTCTACGTGCCGCCGCCCCTGCTCAAGGCAGCATTGGCTGCGGTTGCACCGCCGGTCGACACCGGGCCGCTCTTCAATTCCCTCGTCGCCGATCCAGCCGCTTTGCGGACGCTGAATTGGGCCCCGCCTGTTGCGACGCAACAGGGCCTGGCCGCGCTCGTGAGGCAAATGTCAGGCTGTCCAAGGCTTGGGACGTTGCTGCACCGCATCGATACTGCACCGCGCAACACACAGAATTTTAAGCATTTTTCGCCTGATACATCTTATCAATGTCGTATTCTGCCCCTATAGTGTGACCAGGCTGACGTGGGGGTCGCCGTTGTAGAATCGCTGTCTGCGATGATGAAAACGTCTCCGACGCTTGAACGAGCGGGGCGCATCTCGAGGATGGCGCAGTTGGAGGCGGGTATGGCACTCCCCAAGATTGTCGTTCGCGGCAAGAAGGTCATTCTTCTGAGCGGCTACTGCAAGGACGACTCCAAGGTTGTTCGTGACGCGCAACGGCTCGGCAATTACCGGCTCAAGG
>JARRPE010000207.1:0-3504 GCA_037383205.1 Methyloceanibacter sp. | reverse complement strand
CCGCCTCGTTGGCGTAGGTTTTCGCCAGCGTCTCCAAACCGGCTTTCGAGACCGAGTAGGGCGCCCAATAGGGCCGTCCCTGTTCGGCGACGCCAGCCGACGTCACGAACACGACCCGCCCCGCATCCGACATGCGCAGCAGTGGATCCAGCGTGCGGATCAACCGCCAATTCGCGGTGAGATTGACCGCCAGCACCTTCTCCCAGGTTTCCGACGGGATGTGGTTGAGCGGGCGCAGGCCGCCGAGAATGGCGGCATTGCCGATGAAGATGTCCAGGCGCCCGAAGCGCTCGTAGAGCGAGGGGCCGAGCGGATCGATCGCGGCGCCGTTCGCCAGGTCGAGCGGAATGAGCGTGGCCTTGCCGCCGGCGGCGGTGATCTCGTCGTCGACGCTTTCAAGCGTTTTCTGATGCCGGCCGAGCAGCAGCACATGGGCGCCGTCCGCCGCGAGAAGCTTGGCTGTGGCGCGCCCAATGCCGCGCGAAGCGCCGGTGATCAGGGCGATGCGGTCTTTGAAAACGGCGCCGGTCAACCGACCTCGGCGAGGAAGGAAAGCTGCTTCTGCTGGGGCGGGCCTTCACGGTCGCGCAGGCGCGTCGGATATTCGCCGGTGAAGCAGTGATCAGTAAACTGAGGATTGTCGTCGTCGCGGCCGTCAAAGCCCATGGCGCGGTAGATCCCGTCGACCGAGATAAAGGCCAGAGAGTCCGCGCCCATGAACTCGCGCATCTCTTCGAGCGTGCGGTTGGCAGCGAGCAGCTTGTCCTGGTTCGGCGTGTCGATGCCGTAGAAGTCCGGGTGGGTGATAGGGGGGCTGGAGATGCGCATATGCACTTCCTTGGCCCCGGCCTCGCGCATCATCTGCACGATTTTGACCGATGTGGTGCCGCGCACCACGCTGTCGTCGATCAGGACGATGCGTTTGCCTTTGACCTGGAGTTGATTGGCGCTGTGTTTCAGCTTGACGCCCAGCTGCCGGATCTGCTGCTCCGGCTCAATGAAGGTGCGGCCGACATAATGGTTCCGGATAATGCCGTATTCGAAGGGAAGCCCGGATTCCTGCGCGTAGCCGATGGCCGCCGGCACGCCGCTATCCGGAATGGGAACCACCATGTCCACATCGGCGGGCGCTTCCAGAGCGAGCTGACGGCCCATGGCCTTGCGGACGTCGTAGACCGAGCGCCCATCGATGATGGAATCGGGACGGGCAAAGTAGATGTATTCGAAGATGCAGAGCCGAGCCGGGTTCTTGGGTACGAAGCGATGGCTCTCGAGGCCGTCCTTGGTCGCGATGATCACTTCGCCGTTCTCGACCTCGCGGACGAACTCAGCGCCGATGATGTCCAGCGCGCAGGATTCCGACGACAGCACCCAAGCGTCTCCGAGGCGCCCGAGCACGAGGGGACGAATGCCGTGCGGGTCGCGCGCGCCGATCAGCTTCTTGTTGGTCATGCCCACGAAAGCATAGGCGCCTTCCACCTGCAGAAGGGCTTCGACGAAGCGCTCGACGAAGTTGCGCTTCTCGCTCCGGGCGACCAGGTGAAGAATAACCTCGGTGTCCGTTGTCGACTGGCAGATGGCGCCCTTGCTGATCAGGTTCTCGCGCAGCGTGAGCGCGTTGGTCAGATTGCCGTTGTGGCAAAGCGCAAATCCGCCGGACTCAAGATCCACGAAAAGGGGCTGGACGTTACGCATCACCGCATCGCCGGTGGTCGAGTAGCGCACATGGCCGACCGCCATGTCGCCCTTCAGGCGATCGATGACGGGACGGGAGGTGAAGTGATCGCCGACGAGGCCCATCCGGCGCTCTGTATGGAAGTGTTCACCATCAAAGCTGACGATGCCGGCTGCTTCCTGTCCGCGGTGCTGGAGCGCGTGCAGGCCCAACGCCGTCAGCGCTGCGGCGTCGGGATGGTTGAAGATGCCGAACACACCACATTCTTCGTGGAGCCGGTCTTCTTCTAGCCATTGAAGTTGCTGCGTTGGTTCGTGTCGGTCTGTCACGGGCGAGGGCCTTTCCCTATCCATAAATAGTCGCCCCGCCGGGGGCTTCAATGCCACGCAACTGGATACTTTAACGCAAGCACCGCTCAGAGCGGTTCGTTTTACTGCTCAGCAGGCGCAGCGTCCGCGCCCTCTTCACTGCCTTCCTCCTCCTTCTTGGGAATGTACTCCTCAGGATTGGTCGGCAGCAGCGACTCGATGGCGACCTGGGTCCGCTGCAACATGGGATAAGAGCGCGCATTCGTGACCCACTCTGGCTGGTCCCTCGCAAGCGCGGTGAAGAGAATGAAGACGATCGCGACGAGCAGAAACCCACGGGCCAAGCCGAAGACGAACCCGAGCGAGCGGTCGAGGGCGCCAACGCGGCTGTCGAGCACCTTGTCGGAAATCCGGAAGGTGATGAGGCTTACGATGATCAAGGTGATGATGAACACACCCGCCGCGAAAGCGATCTGCGCGATGCTCGGATTGTCGATATAGGGCGAGAGAACTTCGTAATAGCGCGGCGTGAAGTACAGGGCGGCGACGGCGGCCATGGCCCAGGAAAAGATCGATAGAACCTCGCGGGTGAAACCCCGCACCATGGCGAGGAAGCCCGAGATGAGCATGATGACGATCAATATGATATCGAGCCAGGAAATTGGCATGCCTCGGCGCTCCCTCGGAACAGTTCTTAGAGTATCACGATTCTCGCGGATGAAGCACGAATGGGCCCCCTTGTGCAATGACTTGGGGGGCACACTTCGTCGCAATCCACGGAAGGATCAGTCCTCTGGCAGCGCGAACCACGTCACGAGTTCCTCAAGCTGGGACACCGGGTTGAGCGCAATCCCGGCGGCGTCGTGCTCGGCCGGGCCCTTGTTCGCGGGCGCAACGGCTTGGACGAAGCCGAGCTTGGCGGCTTCCTTGAGGCGCTGGTCCGCATGGCCGACCGCGCGGACGGCGCCGGTCAGGCTGACTTCGCCGAAGTAAACCGTGTCTTCTGGGGCCGCGCGTCCCGTGAAGGACGACAATAATGCTGCTGCGGCGGCGAGGTCGGCGCCCGGCTCGTTCAGGCGCAGGCCGCCGGCCACGTTGAGATAGACGTCGTGGCCCCCGAGCCGCACGCCGCAACGCGCTTCCAGGACGGCGAGCAGCATCGAGAGGCGGTTCTGGTCCCAGCCGACCACGGCGCGCCGGGGCGTTCCCAGAACGCTCTGCGCCACGAGGCCCTGGATCTCCACGAGGATGGGCCGCGTGCCCTCCATCCCTGCGAACACAGCCGTCCCCGGCGAGCCGCGGTCCGCATCGTTCAGGAACAGCGCTGACGGGTTTTCCACCTCGCGGAGACCTTCCAGGCGCATCTCGAACACGCCGATCTCGTCGGTGGGCCCAAAGCGGTTCTTCACCGAGCGCAAGATCCGGAACTGGTGACCGCTGAGGCCCTCGAAATAGAGCACCGTGTCGACCATGTGCTCGATCACCTTGGGACCGGCGATCTGGCCGTCCTTGGTGACGTGG
>JARRPE010000206.1:0-4806 GCA_037383205.1 Methyloceanibacter sp. | reverse complement strand
AAGATCGGCGCCTAGCCTCACGCTCGCAACTTGCGAGATTTGCCGATGCAGATCGAGTTCACTATTGCCGCCCTCCGCATCGCCGCCGCGCTGCTGACGATCGGCGTGCTCTGGCCGATCCTCCAGCCGCTATGGCGGCGAGCGCGGCGGAAGTTGGCAAACAGCGCATTTTGGGCCAACGGCGTACCGAAACCGTCGCCTGTCAGAACGAGAAGGCCGAGATGAGCGTACCTTTGAAGAAATACGTCACCGCGATTTCCGCGGCTCTATTCTTGATCGTGGCGGGCTCGGGCCTCGCCATGTTCTTCGGCATCGGGGAAGACCTGGTGAAGGAGATGCATGAATGGCTCGCGGTGATCTTCGTCGTGGCGATCGGCCTGCACGTCGTGCGGAATTGGGGTGGGATGATGACCTATGTCCGGCGTGGCACGATCATCGCCCCGGTCGCGGTTGCGGCCGTCGCCGCCGCAGCCTTCATTGTCCCCGCCGCTCTCTCCGGGCGCGACAACCCGATGCCCGTTCTATTCCGCTCCCTCGAGCAGGCCAACCTCGAGGATCTTGGGCGCGTCTTGGAACTGCCAGCGGAAGGCATCGCCGACATTCTCGAGCAGAAGGGCTTCACCGTCCGTTCGACCGATCTCAGCGTGTCGCAGATCGCGGCCGACTCGGGCCGTCCGCCGAAAGCGGCCCTCATGACCATCGTCCAAGCCAAACGCGAGTAAAGCGTCTACGCGGCGGCAGATCCCGCACTCTTTCTCTGATCGATCACCGGCGTCCCCGCAGGATCGAAGATGCGATAGGCTAGCAGTTTCGCCCGGTCGTTGAACAGGAACCAGAGAAGCGCGTAGCCCCAAACCATCGCGGCGAGTTGCCAGCTGATGGCCGGCATGAGAAGCCCGGAAACCGCGATGATGGTTGCCAAGGCTTGTGTTCCGAACACAGCGATCAATAGAATCTTCGCAGGTGCAATCGACCAGAACGGTCCGCGCGTTCGCGTGACGAAGATATTTAGGTGTCCGGCCACGGACAGCTTCAGATACATCAGCGTCTGAACCACTTCCCGGTCCAGCTTCAACACTTCCTCGCCGATATAGAACATGCCGAAGGACGCGGCGACGCCAGCAAGGCCGAGCAGAGTCGAGACGCCCAGCACACGCCGCATGTTCCACGCCTCGGGCTTCGGCGAGGGCTTCACATTGTCATAGGCGATCGAAAGGATCGCACCGTCATTCAAGAGTGCCAGCAGCACGATCATGATCGCGGTGACAGGGTAGAAGTTGAAGACGATGATCGAGAGCGTCATGAACAGCAGTACGCGGATCGTCTCGGCGATACGGTAGATCGCGTAACTGTTCATCCGCTGAAAGATTTTTCGGGCTTCCTTGACCGCATCGACAATTACGGTGAGGCCTGGCGTCAACAGCACGATGGCTGCCGCCGCGCGGGCCGCGTCGGTCGCGCCGGAGACGGCGATGCCGCAATCGGCCTTCTTCAGTGAGGGCGCGTCGTTCACCCCATCGCCGGTCATGCCGACGATATGACCGTGCTTCTGCAATACATCGATGATGTGGAATTTGTGCTCGGGGAAGACCTGCGCGAAGCCGTCTGCTGTTTCGATGTCGTGATCCAGCTTGGACGTCTCGTGCGCCTTTGTGTCGCCGAACTGGCTGGCATCGAGAATGTCGGTGCCAAGGCCAAGCTGGCTCGCGATCTCCTTCGCGATGGCAAGCTGGTCGCCCGTGATCATCTTCACGTCGATGCCGAGTTCCTCGGCTTGCGCGATCATGTCCTTCGAGGACGGGCGCGGCGGATCGTAGAGCGGGAGCACGCCCAAGAACTCCCAGTTATCGCCATCGGAGGCTTTCGCCACGCCGAGCGCCCGGTAACCCCGCTTCGCGAGCGCATCGGTCGCCTTGTCGACATTTTCCTTTACGGCGTCCGCATTCTTCGACAGCGCAAGGATTACCTGAACGGCGCCCTTGGTGACCTTGAACGTTTTGCCGCTCTTGTCGGTGACGGTTGCTTCGGTGCGTTTGTGGACCGGGTCGAACGGCTGGTAGTGGCCGATGGTGTAATTCTTTAGCTCACCCGCATCCTTCAGCCCATCGATGACCGCCATGTCGATCGTGTCCTGGTCTTCGGCGCGTGAGGCGAGCGCGCCGTCGAGAACCAGATCATCCTGACTTTCGCCGCCGACGGAGACGGGATCGCCGAGGGTCAGCTTGTTCTGGGTGAGCGTCCCCGTCTTGTCCGAACACAGAACATCGACCCCGGCCAGTTCCTCGATGGCCGCGAGCCTGCTGACGATGGCTTGGCGCGCCGCGAGCTGGCGCGCGCCGACAGCCATCGTCACGGAGAGCACGGCGGGCATCGCCACCGGGATGGCCGCCACCGTCAGGACAAGCGCGAACTGCAGCGTCTCCATGACGTTGTCGCCCCGGAACAGGGCGACGGCGAAGATCAGTGTCACCAGCGCGATGGCGATGACGATCAGGTAATCGCCGATCTTCATCACCGCCTTTTGGAAATGGCTCGTTGTATGGGCCTGCTGTACGAGCGCGGCGGTCTTGCCGAAGAACGTGTCGCCACCCGTGGCGTACACGACCGCGTCGGTCTCACCCTGGCGTAAAATTGCGCCCGAGTAGAGAACGTCGCCGCTGCCCTTCGACACGGGCAGCGACTCACCCGTCAGCGCGGCCTGGTCGACCTCGACAGCGTCAGGCCCCAACGATCGCGAATCGGCCGGGACGATGTCGCCGAGACGCAGACGCACGATGTCGCCGGGCACGAGAAGGCGCGCGGGAAGGTCCGACCAGGAGCCATCGCGTTTGACGCGCGCATGCGGTGCGAGCTTCGCCTTCAGCGCGGCGATGGCGTTGCCGGCCTGGTACTCCTCCCAGAAGCCAATGATGGCGTTGGCGATCAGCAGCACCATGATGATGACGAAGTCCGACCAGTGATGGACGATACCGGAATGAATGGCGGCCGCCTCGATCATCCAGGGAATCGGCCCCCAGAAGTAAGACAGGAACTTCAGAACGGGGCTGGTTGTCTTCTCGGCGATCTCGTTCGCGCCGTACTGCGCAAGCCGCTTGTCGGCTTCCGCTTTGCTCAGTCCCGTCTCAGGTGAGGCGCCGAGCTTTTGTTCGAGCGTGCCGAGATCGACCTTCGCCAGGTCGGATTGGTTAACAGAAGGTGACCCGTTACCCTCGTGGGATTGCGTTCTCGCGTGGGAATTCGCCTTTGTATCGGCTTTCGCATCCGCCATGAGTCGCCCTCCCCGTCCAAGCCTGCCTGGTCGACTGAAGAGCCTGCACGGACACTGTGCCTACGGGCTCCGGTCGCCTCGAGACGCCATCAGCTTACCAGGCTGGCACACGAGGTGAACTTTGAACTTCACCTGCATGTCATTCGCGTTTGTGACTTTGGCGGGAGCTTTCGCGGACCTGAAGGCTGGAGAATGAGAAGCGGAGGAGGTTCGGGCACCGTGGCGCAGACTCAAGACAAGATCGACGAGCTGGCGGTCAACACGATCCGCACCCTTTCGATCGATGCCATCCAGAAGGCCAATTCGGGACATCCGGGCACGGCCATGGATGCGGCGCCCGTCGCCTATACGCTGTGGCAGCAGTTTCTTCGCTACGACCCCAAGTCGCCGCACTGGATCAACCGCGACCGTTTTGTCTTGTCGGCAGGCCACGCCTCGATGCTGCTGTACAGCCTGATTCATCTGGCGGGGATCGAAGCGGCGGATATCGGTTATCAAAGACACGATGGCGCGGCGGTCACGCTGGACGACATCAAGAGCTTTCGCGAGGAAGGCAGCCGCTGCCCGGGCCATCCCGAATACGGCTGGACGACAGGCGTGGAATCCACCACCGGTCCGCTCGGCCAGGGCGTTGCCACCAGTGTCGGCATGGCGATCGCCGGCAAGTGGCTGGCTGCGACCTACAACAAGCCGGACTTCGAACTCTTCGATTACAATGTCTATGCGCTTTGCGGCGAAGGCTGCCTCATGGAGGGCGTCGGGAGCGAAGCCGCCTCGCTCGCGGGGCATCTCAAGCTCTCAAATCTGTGCTGGATCTTCGACAACAACAACGTGACCATCGATGGTCACGCCAACATCACGTTCACCGAGGACGTGGCCAAGCGCTTCGACGCGTATGGTTGGAATGTCGTGCGTGTCTCGGACGCGAACGATCTCGGCGAGCTGGCCGGCGCCTTGAACGCGTTTCTGGCGACGGACGACAAGCCGACGATCATCATCATCCATAGCCATATCGGCTACGGCTCCCCCGGCAAGCACGATACGCCCGCCGCCCATGGCGAACCGCTCGGCCCCGACGAAGTGCGCCGGACCAAGGAGTTTTTCGGTTTCGATCCCGACAAGTTCTTCGTCGTGCCGGACGGGGTACGCGAGCACTTCACCTCCCATTTGGGACGCCGCGGTTCGGACCTGCGCGCAAAATGGGAGGCGCTGTTCGCTGACTATGCCCGCGCCCATCCCGATCAAGCCAAGCAGATCGAATTGATCCGCGACCGGGAGTTGCCAGAAGACTGGGATGCGGACAGTCTGAGTTTCGATGCGGACCCGACCGGGATCGCGACGCGCGCGGCCTCCGGCAAAGTTCTGAACGCCATCGCCGCAAAGGTCCCCTGGGTCCTTGGCGGCGCGGCGGATGTGGCCGGCAGCACGAAAGTCATTCTCGACTATGAAGACGCCGGCGAGTTCCAGGCTTATGGCGAGCTCGGCGACTATGCCGGGCACAACATGCGCTACGGAATCCGCGAGCACGGCATGTGCGC
>JARRPE010000205.1:0-5058 GCA_037383205.1 Methyloceanibacter sp. | reverse complement strand
GGTCCACGTGATGAGTCGCCAATTGCTCATGCAGTTCGCGGCAGCTGGCGGCCAGAAGCACCCGAAACCCCTGGCTCTCCACATAGCGCGCTAGGAGCTTCCGAATCTCCGGATCGTCGTCGACGACGAGTATGCGTGGCGGCGTAGTCATGGAAGCGTCTTCTAGCGCCTCTCAGCGGCGGCCACGAGAGCCACGTTGTTACGAAAGCGCATGGAGTCCGCCCCAGCAACATTTCGACACAAATTTACCCGACGCGGAAACGTTCCGATACGCGCCAGACCTAGGCCCGCAACGTAGGAACGCTAAATCTGGGTTCAGCAGCAACAGATTAAGGATGCACGTCAAATGAAGCTGACCAAGACACTTGCGGCAGTCGCGGTCGCCGGCGCTCTGAGCGTCGCCGGTCTCACGGCAGTCACCCTGGCCACCGGTACCGAACGCGCATGGGCCTACCCCGAATCCCACGGCGACGGCCACAAGGGCAAAATGTGCGAGCGCGGCAAGCACGGAAAACATGGCCAACATAGCCGGGGCCCGAAGGGTCCTGATCCTCTGGCCAAACGCTTGAGCACGATGGAGACGCAGATCGGCATCCGCGCCGACCAGCTCGACGACTGGCGCGACTTCACCGATGCCCTGCAAGCGACCATGAAACCGCCGTTCATGCGTCCGGGAGGCCCAGGCAAGATGGCGGCTGGCGAAACACCCCCGCCGTTCTCCCTGGCCGACGGTCTCGCCGACCGTACGATCGAGCGCGCCGAGGAGGCCGAAAAGCTGAAGTCGGCGGTCGCCAAGCTCCGGTCGACGTTGACGCCCGAGCAGCTCGAAAAGGTCACGCAGATCGAGACGCAGTTCCGGGAGCGTATGGCGAGGCACCATGGCTGGAAGCACGGCAAGCGCGGCCACGGCGCCAAGCCGCCGGCAGCCGCACCCGATAAGGCCCCGGCTTCAGAAGCGCCCGACGAGGATGACAACGACGAAGACAATACGTAGCGCCATGATGAATAGGCCGGCGCTCTTCACGGCCTGAGTTCCCGGCCCCGCGCTTCCCCCACAGCCTCGACCGGGAAAACGAAAGGCGAGACCCCTCACCGGGGCCCCGCCTTTGCGCTCTTAACAGTCCTGCCGCGGGTTGCCCTTCTTCCGGGCTATATGTCGACGGACGATCTATTTAGCCGCCGGCATCGCCACCGCATTAGCGAACAACGCATCGCCCCATTCGTGCAACGGGTTGCCGAAGTCGGATTCGGTGTGGATGGCCTTGCCTTTCCGGGCCTCCCATTTCGCGCCGTAGGTCTCGTAGGGAAAGTGCTGGATGTAGTAGTCGCAGGTCTCTTCCCAGTGATCGACCGACAAGGACTTGCCGTAGTGCTGGCAGTAGAGGTCCGTCTTGACCGAGGTCATGCCACGCGGCGTTCGGCCATCCCCTTCCGCGAAACCGATCGTCTCGCGGTTGCGCCAGAACATGAGGATGTCGCGCTGCTCGGGGCCGTAGAAGCGCCGGAAATCCATCAGTGTGCTGTCCGGCGTGTAGGGGTCGTTGTCCTCGGGCGTCATATAGGCGTCGAACAGCCGGACCCGCAGGGCATCGACATCGGCGCCGAGACCGCCGAGATAGGCGCGCATGTCGCCGCTCACACGCTCGTCGGGATCGAAGCAGAACATCCAGTCATGGGGCAGCTGCGCCCGCGCCATATCGAGCAACAAGCCGCGATGACGCCCTTCGGCGCGCTTACGGGCGTTGATGTCCCGCTCCCACGCCTGGTTCGCTACGATGAGCGCGACCTTCGGATGCGCGCGCAGGAGCGCGACGGTTTCGTCCGTGCTGGCGTCGTCATAGGCGATGATCGCGTCCACGTGTGCGGAGAGATAATCGAGCGTGTCGGGCAGGATCAGCGCTTCGTTCCGCACCCGCGTCATCGCGACAAGCTGATGGGATTGGCCCAGCAGCGCCTCGTTCCCCACGATGACGCTCTCGGAGTCCCGGACCTGCCAATTGCTCGTACCCGCAGGGGTCATTGGCCATTCACCGTTTCGAGCGGCAGAGGACCTACCGGCTCAGATAAAAAACCGCTCGACGACCGCCAGTATCCACACCATGGCGGTGATGGCGATTACGCAGAACACGCCGGCGGATGCCAGGTCCTTCGTGACCTTGATGGCTTCATGCCGTTCCGGGTGTACGTGGTTGCACAGGCGCTCGATGGCGGTGTTGAGAAATTCGGCGGCGAGCATCAAGACGATGCTTCCCATGAGCCCCGCCCAGACCCACAGATTTTCGGCGATGAACATCGAAACCGGCAGGGCGATGACGGCCAATGCCGCTTCCTGCTTGATCGCGGCCTCCGTCGCCAGACCTTCGCGGAAACCGCCCAACGTGTTTCGAAAGGCGCGGCCGATTCGGACGAGACCGCCTTTTCCAGGCAAGGCGGCCTGGCCTTGCACAGGTCGGGAGGTGGCGCCGTCGCGTGGCCGAAATGCGTCCATCGTCTTGCCTTTCGCAGCCTCAGGCTGCCGTCAGCTTCTGCAGAACATCGTCAGACAAATCGAAATTCGCGTAAACCTGCTGCACGTCGTCGGAATCCTCCAACGCATCGATCATGCGCAAGAGCGTGCCGCCGGCGTCCTCGTCGATGGGCACTTCAAGCTTCGGACGCCACAGGATCTGCATCGTGCTGGCTTCGCCGAAGCGGTCCTCCAGCACCTTGCCGACCTGGTGCAACTCGTCCGGATTGCAGTAGATCGTGTGACCGTCGTCGGTCGTCTCGACATCGTCACCACCGGCTTCGATGGCCGCTTCGAGCATGTCGTCGGCCGACCCCTTGTCCAGATCGTACTGGATGGCGCCCAGGCGGTCGAAATTGAAGGACACGGAGCCCGTTTCGCCGAGATTGCCCCCGTGCTTGGAGAAGATCGACCGCACTTCACTCGCCGTGCGGTTCCGGTTGTCGGTCAGCGCCTCGACGATCACGCCGACCCCGGCCACGCCGAAACCCTCGTAGCGGACCTCTTCGTAATTATCGCCGCCCGCTTCCTGGCTCTTCTTGATGGCGCGGTCGATATTGTCGTTGGGCATGTTCTGAGCCCGCGCGGCCTGGATCGCGGTCCGGAGACGCGGATTCATTGCCGGGTCCGCCATGCCCAGCTTCGCCGCCGTGGTGATCTCTCGCGCGAGCTTGGAGAACAGCTTCGAGCGCTTCTTATCCTGAGCTCCTTTGCGGAACTGGATGTTCTTGAATTTGGAATGGCCTGCCATGGCCTGTTCCCTAGTCGTGCCACCAACCTGGAACAGATCGTAGTCTTCGAAGCCCTGGTTCACAGCCCGCGTGTTGCCGGCGGCGTTGACGCCGATGAAGTCGATGTCGGCTGCCTGGTGCTGCCAGCGAGCGAACACGTGCATCGCTGCCGCGTCGATCTCCTGAACCGCGCCAAGACCCCAGCGCTCAACTTCCGAACCCGTCACGTACAGGCCGTTCGCAGCGTTCGCTCCGCAGAAGTTGGAGGCGGTGCCGCCAACGCCGACGAAGTTGGCGCACTGGTTCGCACCAGCAACACCGTTGAAGCCGTCGTTATACTGGCCGTACTCGCCGTAAAGGACCGTCGCGCCGAGCGGGTTCCACGTCCGCTTCAGGAAGCCCTTCAAGTACCAGGAGTCCCAGCTCGGGAGACCCTGCTGCACGCCGTTGTAGTTCACGTAGTTCGCGTCGATCTCTTCGTAGTTGTAGTAACCGTAGATACCGAGACCGGTCGGAGCGTGCATGACCGTGCCGCCGAACTGATGGATCTGGGTTTCGCCCGACGGGTTCGCGCTGAAGTAATTACCGTTCGACTGCGTGTACGAATAGGCACCCGACAGCTTAAAGTCGCCCCAGTCGCCCGTGTAGAACACGGCCAGATCCCAAACCTCAGGCGCATCGTTAAGGCCCGTGCCGAACTTCGCGGCGTTGCCGCCGTAGTCGTCCGTGTAAGACGCCTCAAACCGGAAGCCGCCAAAGGTCGGCGAGTCGTACCGGATGCCGCTCTGCGGCGCGCCGTAGCAGTCGCCGCCGATCGGGCCGACGAGCGAGCAGCTCAAGAAGTTGCCCCAGGTCATGCCGGAAAGGCCCGCGAAACCGGACGCAGAATTCTTCGGACGAAGCAAGAAGCCGCCGCCCTCGAAGAACACCACGTTCGATTCGATCACCGTGCCGGAGATGTCGGCCAGAACAGCCGCGTTATCCGACGCAGGGCTCAGATAGCCCAGGTTGATCGTGCCGTAGTCGTCGCTCTTGATGTACATGTACGAGTACAGCGTCTGGATGCTGCCAAGGCTCAGCGAATCCTGGGCAAACTGGTTCGAGAAGATACCGAAGTTGTTGCCGTCCAGAAGAGTGCCGGACCACGCACCAGGCGTCGTAATCGTCAAGTTGTAACCGCCCGACCACCCAGGTGCGATCGTCGCAGAACCCGTGATCGCAAAACGAGAACCAAGGTCGGCGTCCTTCGTGCCAACCCAGCTGTCCGTCAGCGCGCCGTCATCCCACCAGTTCATCGACTCGAGGACCCAGCCAGATACCGTCACGGATACCTTCTTGTTCCCCTTCTGAACCGAAGAAGCCTCAAGCTCCGCTACGCGCTCTTCAAGATCCGCGCAGCAATTGCCGCCATAACCCTGTGCACTCGCAGGCGCAGCGCTCAGAGCGTAAACCCCAAGCCCAAGCGCGGCTGCAATGGCAATGCGGCTGGATGTTCTCGTCAGTCCCCCAAACCTCTCCCTGTCCACCTTCCCTGGCCACATTGACTAATCCATAACTCTCTTTCTGCGGCGGTTGAGCGCCTAACCGGCATTGGTGTCGTCGAAATTATCGACGAGTTTCCGCCAGCAGAGAGTTCTACTCTGCTTATACGCGATCCCTCCGGAAGGTAAATTGCTAACAAAGCGTGCGAGCGCCTTTTAGACGCCGTTGTGACATTTAGGCCACGAACCGCGCGGCCCGAGAATGACCCGCCGCAAGGCCGGGCGAATCCGAATGTAGGTACTAGAATCAGACTTTTAGTCGCAAGTCGCAATCTTGTGC
>JARRPE010000204.1:0-3527 GCA_037383205.1 Methyloceanibacter sp. | reverse complement strand
CTGTGCCATGACCGGTCCAAGCCCCGCCACCAAGTAGACAGCGACGAGGCGTCTGCGTATGGTCCGGCTCAATTATCGGGCGTCCTTTACCGACGGGCCGCCCCGAGTGTTTTTTCAGGCGAGATGGATGGCGTGAGATGAAAATCAAGAATTCTTTGAAGGCCCTGGTCAAGCGCCACCGGGATAACCGGGTGGTCCGCCGCCGTGGCCGGCTCTATGTGATCAACAAGACCAACCGCCGCTTCAAGGCGCGCCAAGGCTAGCCTTCGAGGCTAACCCCAGGCTGCGCCCTGGATGACTCTGCCTCCTTCCCGAGTGATTGGGGGCGGGAACGCGGAATTGCTTTGACGGGGCCCCATCGGCCCCCGTAATTTTTGCAGCATGAGACTTTCTGTCCGTGAACTGGGTCTGTGTTTACTGGGTGTGGCGCTAATCGCGCCGGTGCCGGTCCATGCCGCGCCGCCCACCGTGCTTGTGCAGTTCTTCGAGAACCTCGACGACCCCGCGGTCCCGCCGGGAGAAGAGCTGCCGCCCGAAGAAGAACCGGGGCTGGATGGCCTCGATCTCGATGGCTTCGGGGAGAGTGATCTAGGCGCCGGGCCCGTGCGTGTGCCCGGCTGGGCGTCCGGCCAGGCGCCCGGCGAAGGCGAGGGCGCTGTCGCAGGTGCGGTCCCGCCGGAATTCGACCCCGCCCAACGGCCGATACTCCTCGAAGGACTTTATGAGCGCCTTGCGCAGGCCAAGAGTTCGACCGAGGCAGAGCCCATCACCGACGCGATCGAAGAGTTGTGGGCCATGTCCGGCAGCGACACGGTCGATCTTCTCATGAGCCGTGCGACGCAATTCGCCAACGAGTCGGATGTCGATCTGTCGCTCGCGGTTCTGGACGCCGTCGTGGACATCGCGCCGGACGAGGCCGAGGCCTGGTACTTACGGGCGAAGGTCAACGTGCTTGCCGGGAAGCCGGAACGGGCACTGACCGATCTCCGGCGCGCGCTCAATCTCGACGAGAAGCACTACCTCGCGATTGCGGATCTCGGGCTGGTGCTGGAGCAACTCGGCGCCAAGAAGGAAGCGCTGAAGGCCTATCGCCAGGCCCTGGCGGTCAATCCCTATCTCGAAGACGCCCAAGCCGGTGTCGACGCGCTCGAACGCGAGGTCGAAGGCCAGGATATCTAGACGGGACGTCTCGCCTAGCGCGGACTGCCGGCCAAGACGCCTGAGCAAGGCATCCAACCAAACACATCGAGCCACGCTCTTGTCCGCGCGGCCGGTCCTACGGGAGTTCGACCTCTTCGGTGGGATCGACCTCGGCGATGCGCAAGAGGTTCGTCGCACCCGATTTCCCGAGCGGGACGCCTGCGGTCACGATCACCTGCTCGCCGGCCTTGGCGAAGCCCTCCTGATAGGCAATGCGGCAGGCTTTGGCGACCATGTCGTCGAGGCTGATCGGGTCGTCCGCAAGGACGCAATGCTGCCCCCACACGATGGTCAGTTTCCGCGCCGTTCGAGGGATCGGCGTCAGCGCCAGAATGGGCTGTTGCGGCCGCTCGCGCGCGGCGCGTAGGGCCGTGGCCCCTGTGGCCGTGTAGCAAACGATGGCGGCGAGGTTGAGGGTCTCGGCAACCGTCCGGGCCGCCGCTGAAATCGCGTCGGCGCCCGTGGCCTGCGGGTCGATGCGTTGGGCATGGATGATCGCCGCATGCAGCGGATCGTGTTCCACTTCGATGGCGATCCGGTTCATGGTGGACACGGCATCGACCGGATATTTGCCGACCGCCGATTCCGCCGACAGCATCACCGCGTCGGCGCCTTCGAACACGGCGGTGGCGACGTCGGAGACTTCGGCCCGGGTCGGAACGGGCGCGTAAATCATCGATTCCAGCATCTGCGTAGCGACCACCACCGGCTTGCCGGCGTTGCGCGCGGCCCGGCTGATCTGCTTCTGGAGTCCCGGAACCTTCTCGACCGGCATCTCGACGCCAAGATCCCCGCGCGCGACCATGATCCCGTCGGCCAGTTCGACGATTTCCTTCAGGTAGTGGATCGCGGTCGGCTTCTCGATCTTCGCCATGATGGCGGTGCGCCCGCGGCTCAGTTCGCGCGCCTCTTCGATGTCGGCGGGGCGCTGCACGAAGGAGAGCGCAAGCCAGGAGACGCCGATGGAATTGGCACATTCAATGTCGGCCCGGTCCTTATCGGTCAGCGCGCCGAACGGCAGCACCGTGTCGGGCATGCTGATGCCTTTGCGGCTGCCGAGGAGACCCGAGTTCAGCACCTCGGCGTCGATGCGCACGTCGGAGGCCTCCACCACGCGCAGCTTGAGCTTGCCGTCGTCGAGCAGCATCGTGTGGCCGGCCTCGACGGACTCGAAGATCTCCGGATGGGGCAGATGGATGCGGCCCAGACCGCCGACATCCTCGCGGCGGACGAAGCTTACGATGTCGCCTTTGGTCAGACGCATCGTCCCGGATTCGATCTTGCCGATCCGCAGCTTCGGACCCTGAAGGTCCACTAGAATCCCGATCGGACGCGAGAATTCGGATTCCAGCTTGCCGACGATCCCGTGGACCTCGCGCAAGCCGTCATGGGTCGCGTGGCTCATGTTCACGCGAAACACATCGGCGCCCGCTTCGAACAGACGCCGCATCGTCTCTTCGTTGGTGGAGGCGGGACCGAGCGTTGCGACGATCTTGACTCGTCGGTTCCGCCTCATTGGTTCTTTGCTTCGCCTTCTGGGTCCGTCAGACGCACAGTCCAATCCCTCTCTTCGCCTGTGTCGACCTCGAAGAAGCCGGTGCGCTTATGCCCGCGCTTTTCGCAGTCGGTTGTATTGCGGATGGTAAAAGACTTGTCGTCCGTGCACATATAAAGGCCGCCCGCCCAGTCACCGCCCCGGTCATAGTCCACTGCGTGAATGTAGTAATAGCGGCCTATCAGCACACCCTTGAGCAAGGTCTCGCAGGTGTGCGAAGCAATGTTCCACCAGCCCTCGCTGGCCCAGCCCTCGGTGTCCTTGTAGCCGATTGCGACGCCGACGCGGCTGGCGGTCGTGTTGCACAGCTTGAGGTCGGCCATCGCCGGGGAAATGCCGGTCCCGGTCAGCATGCCAAGCGCCGTGATGCCGGCCGCCAATGTGGCCGCTGTGGACCAGCGGCGTAGAGTGGCGCGACGAGGCGCGGCTTTTCGGATCGCGTTAGAGGCAAACATTGGTATTCCGGGGTCTGAAGCGGTGTTTGACCAACTTCGAACAGTAGCGTCGAATAAGTTGCATTTCTCTGACTGGCAGGGCTCGATTATAAAGCTGGGGCCACGCCTATAAAACACCGCCCAACTTTGAGGTAAATGTGTCGCGGCCCTAATGTCGTGTCGTTGGGCCCTACCGTTTGAGGAGTTCAGTCTTGATACTTTGTTACTATTAGATTTGAGCGAGAAGACATACCGGACCATCGATGGGGATGTATAGATTGGTCTTTTTCTGATTTGTGATCATGCTCAATATCGGGTCCCCGAGGATTTTCTTTATC
>JARRPE010000203.1:0-5867 GCA_037383205.1 Methyloceanibacter sp. | reverse complement strand
GGTGATGCCGGACACGATAAGATCCGAATTCTCCAACAGGAAGCGATAGCGAGCTTCGACGGGTACAGCTTCGTAGACATTGAACGGGTTCCCAAGATCCCAGGGCGTATCGTGCTTTCCGTCGAGATGTGCGTGCTTGCCCCAGTCTTTTTCGAAGAACAGCTTCTGAAGACGGCCAATATCCGCGTTGTTCAGCTTCCAGACGAAGTGGTTCTTCTGAACCCGCGGTGTCGTGACCTTCTGCAGGCGGTAATAGAAGCGGTCGATCCCAGCATATTGATAGGGGTTGGTATAGGGAAACGGCGTGTCGATCACGTCCACGCGGGCCGGGGGATTCTGGGTCGCGTCCGCCGGACCGGTCTTGGAGCGTACGAGCCGGAAATAGTCGCCAGGACTTTCGTCGAGCACGATCATCGCCAGGTACATGTGATCGAATATGTAGCGCGAGACGAGCGCGGACCGTTTGTCGTCCGCGTTGAAGAAGTCTTCCCAGGCCCGGACTGTCTTCGGGTCCGCGACCATGTCCGCCTTGCGCTTTTCCGCCTCTGTCGGGCCTGGAGCGTTTCCGGCGACCCAGGCGCGCAGGGTCTCCACTTCCTTCTCGTCGAGCGCCGGGAGCCCGAACGGCATGCCGATGGCGGGGTTCTTCTCGATCTGTGCCGACAGCGCTTCCGGAGTCGCCGGGCACCGGTGCTCGTAGCGCTTCGCGTATAGCGGCATCAGGGTCTTCCTCGAAAACCCCGGCGTACTGTGTTTCGCGCCCGCCTCGATGACTTGGGTCAGCATCGACCGGGACAGGTTCTCTTCCCGGGAGCCGCCCCGGGACAGCACCGGGTAAAAGCCGCGCTTGCGCCATTCCGCCGTCGTCTGGACGACGTTCATGTCGGTGCGCGCGTAGTCCCCGAAATGGCTGGAGTACGGGTTCTTGCCGAAGCCACCGCGTTCGAGCCCCCGGAAGGACGACAGTTTCAGATTGCACGGTGAGCCTAGGCAGCCATGGCAGGCGATGCACCGCTTGTTGAAGAGCGGTTGGATGTCGTGGGCGTAGCTTGGAACGCCGTCCCTTGTCTTGGCCGGCGTTTTCGAGGCCTCGTCGGCCAGTGCGGTCGTCGCGCGCAAGATGAGCAACGCTGCGGCGATCAGGCGTGTGGCGTTGTGCATACGCGGCCTGCGGCCCGACAACTTCATGGATGTGATATGCCCGAGCCCAGTCATGCGCGCTCCGTCGTCTAGTGCCTTGCTCCAGTCTTGGCTGCAGATTTCTTCCGCGCCGCCTTGTTCTCGGTATTCGTCCGCTGTTCGACCGGTCTGCCGTTGCGTCCGAGATTGCAGGCCGAGTTGACGAGGGCAAGGTGCGAGAAAGCTTGGGGAAAGTTTCCGCAGAGCCGCTTGGCCTCGGTGTCGTATTCCTCGCTCAAGAGCCCGAGATCGTTGCTGAGGCCAATCAGCCGCTCGAACAACGCAATCGCGTCCTTCTCGCGGCCCATCATCAGATAGGCGTCGACGAGCCAGAAGCTGCAAGCGAGGAACATGCCTTCGCCCGGCGGCAGACCGTCATTGGCTTTCGAGGTGTCATAGCGCTGGACGAGGCCGTCCTTCATCAGCGTCTTCTCGATCTGCTCGACCGTGCCGACCATGCGCGGGTCCGTCGCCGGAAGAAAGCCCATGGCCGGAATAAGAAGCAGGCTGGCGTCCACTTCGGTGGAACCATAGGAACGCACAAAGCTGTTGAGCTCCGCGTTGTAACCCTCTTGGCAAACTTGCTTGTGGATCGCCTCGCGTGTCTCGCGCCAGCGCTTGATCGGTCCTTCAAGGTCGAAGCGCTCGGCGCTGCGGATGGTGCGATCGAAGGCGACCCAGGCCATCACCTTCGAATAGACGAATTGCTCGGGGCCGCTGCGGACCTCCCAGATGCCCTCATCGGGCTTGTGCCACACGTCCTCCACCTGCTCGATAATCGCGAGTTGGAGATCCCAACCGGATTGCAGAGGAGCCAAGCCGCCTTTGCGCGCCTGGTGGACGGCGTCCAGCATTTCTCCGTATACGTCGAGCTGCACCTGATTGTGCGCGGCATTGCCGATCCGCACGGGGGTCGATTTCTCGTATCCCTTGAGCCACGGCAACTCGACTTCGTATAGCCTGCGCTCGCCCGCAATGCCGTACATGATCTGCATCTGTTTCGGGCTGCCGGCAACGGCGCGCAGCAGCCATTCACGCCAAGAGCGCGCTTCGTCATAGTAGCCGGTGTTCATCAGGGCGAGCAGAGTCAGGGTCGCGTCTCGGACCCAGCAATAGCGGTAGTCCCAATTGCGCGGGCCGCCGAACTGTTCAGGCAGCGACGTGGTCGCGGCGGCAACGACGCCGCCGGTCGGCTCATAGGTCATTGCCTTGAGCGTGATGAGGGAGCGCTTGACGATATCCGCATAAGGCCCCTCAGTCGTGCACTTGGAAGTCCAGTCCGTCCAAAATTTTTCCGTACCGTGAATCAAGGATTCGGCATCGAACTCGACCGGTTCGGGTATCCACGACTCCGTGTAACTGAGCGCGAACGATTCCGTCTGGCCCTTCTTCACTTTGAAGGTGCCTTTTGTCCTGAAGTTCTCGCCGCGCAGTTCCACCGACGACTGCAGGACGATCCGGCTCGGACCTGCGATCATGCGCAGGCGGCCGTCGGGCATGGTGGTGACCCAGGGCACGGATTCGCCATAGCCGAAGCGGACCACGAGTTCGATGTCGAACTCGACGGTGCCCTTCTCACCCACCACAAGCCGTATGACGTTAGGGTGCTTTTCGCACGGATACATAAAGTCGATCAGCGTCGCCGAACCGGTCTCCGTCTCAAACCGGGTCTCCAGAATCAGCGTATCGGGCCGGTAGCGGCGCGTGACCTTTGCCTTCGGGTCGGTCGCGGCGATCTGCCAGCGCCCATTGTTCTCGTCCCCAAGCAGCGATGCGAAGCAGGCTTCCGAATCGAAACGCGGCAGGCAAAGCCAGTCGATGGAGCCGTTCCTGCCGACGAGCGCAGCCGTTTCGCAATCCCCGATGAGGGCGTAGTCTTCGATGGGAAGAGACATGTCGGTGTGACTCTAAAGTCCAGGGCTCGATTGCATCAAGCCGCCATCCACCATTACCGACGTGGCGGTCATGTAGCTGGCGCCATCGCTGGCCAGAAAGGCAACGACACTTGCAATCTCTTCCGGCTTCGCCATACGGCCGAGCGGGATCGCCGCATCCAGCTTCTTGGGGTCGTCCATGGTGCTGGTGTTGATCGGCGTCTCGATCGCGCCCGGTCCGACGCCGACGATCGTAAGGTTGTGCGGTGCTAGTTCGACGCCGGCCGTGCGCGTCAGCATCCGCATGCCGCCCTTCGACAGGCAGTAAGGCGTGTTGCCGGGCATCGGCCAGTCCTCATGGGTCGAGCTGATGTTGATGATGCGTCCGCCGCCGCCTTGGCTGATCATCTGTTTGGCCGCGAGCTGCGTCGCGAAAAACGCGCTTTTGAGATTGATATTCATGACGGCATCGTACTGGTCTTCGGTCGTGTCCAACACGGATGTCCGGGTTTCGATGCCGGCGTTGTTGACGATAATGTCGAGCCTGCCGAACTTGGCGACCGCTGCCCCAATCAACTTTTCCAAATCGGGGATCTTGCTGACATCGGCTTCGATACCGATGCATTGGTCACCGAGCGCCGCGACCTTCTGTTCGAGCGCGTCCGTTGCTTCCGGGTGTGCGACGTAGTCGATCACGATGTTCGCGCCGTGTTTGGCGAGTTCAAGAACGATCGCTTTGCCGATTCCTGTGTTTCCGCCCGTAACAATCGCGACCTTGTTTTTGAGGGTCATCTACAGTCTCCATTCGGGGAAGGTTTTTCACATCCCACTAACGCTGTAACCGGAACGACATGAACGCGACGTCAAATGATCGGCATCCAAACTAGACATCGCCGATAGCATCGGCAACGGTGCTGAGGCGCAGAAGCACGCGGATCAACTGTTACATCACCGGATTATCGGACGAACACGTTAAAGGAGTGCATCATGGCCGCCCAATATGACGTGATCGTAGTCGGGAGCGGCGCTGGAGGGGCGAGCGTCGCCTATAAGCTGGTGCTCGCAGGCAAGCGGGTGCTCCTGATCGAAAAAGGGCCGTACCTTCCGCGAAATGCCTCGACCCTTGACGTGCGCAAGGTGTTCATCGATGGCGTCTTCAAGAACCGCGTGGCATGGCTTGACAGCAAGGGCAAGGAATTCATTCCGGGCGAGTTCTACAATGTCGGCGGCAAGACGAAATGGTACGGCGCGGCCCTGTTTCGTTTTCGTCCGGTGGAGTTCGAAGCCGAGCCGGATTTCGATTTGCTCGGCTGGCCTTTCGGCTATGAGGAGCTTGAGCCTTATTACGATGAGGCCACCGACTTTCTGCGGATCACGACATTCAAGAACGAGCCGCAGCTGCAAGCGCTGCTCGACAAGATCACGACGGCTGATCCTGCATGGGAACTACACCCGCTTCCGCTCGGTCTTTCTCACGACATCGTCAATCACCCGGAGGAGGCAAAGCACTTCGACGGGTTTGCATCGCCGTCGGGATTGAAGTCCGATTCCGAGCGTAACCTCATCGACCACATTCTGGATAAGCCGAATTTCAAACTGATCGCGGGCGATCCCGTGTCGGCACTCGTATCGGCGCCGGGCGAGGCGCGTAAAATCAACGGTGTCCAGTGCGCGGACGGGTCGACTTACGAGGCGAGTACGGTCGTGCTTGCGGCAGGCGCGATGAGCTCGCCCCGGATCCTCCAGGATCATCTGCATGCGAACGGGTTTTCGCTCGCGTGTGGAGATCTCGTCGGTGCGAACTTCAAGATGCACATCAACTCCGCGCTGCTCGGCTTCTCGCCCTTCGTGGATCACGACATGCTGCGCAAGACGGCCGTTCTCTACAATGACCGCTTTCCGCATTCTTCCATGCAGTGCCTCGGCTGGATCGACGCCGAATTGCTGGCGGCCCAAGTCCCGCCCGAGGTTCCCGGCTTCGTCGACAAGCTGCTTGGCAAGAGAGCGATCGGCTTCTGGGCCACGACCGAGGATTCGTCGAGCCCAGAAAACCGAATCATCTCGGGCGGTCCCGGCGGTCAGTCGATCATGGACTACAGCCTCGATCGCATCCCGCACTCGGTGAAGGAACATCATGCCCTGGTCGACGCCTGGATCGAGCGTCTCCTGGCGGCGGGTCTCGTCGGCTTCAACAAGTATATGGGCATGGCCGGTACGGCCCATGCGCTAGGGAGCATGGTGACAGGCACGGATCCGGCCCGGTCGGTGGTCGATCCCCATGGTAAGGTGCATGGGATGGAGAATCTTTATGTCGGCGACGGAAGTCCGCTGCCGCGCGCCAGCCGTGTGAATCCATCCCTGACTATCTATGCGTGGGGGCTGCGCCTCGGCGCTCACTTGGCCGGGAAATAGGCCCGCGCGCTGAAGTTGCTACTTCCAGCCGCAGGTCTCGTGACGCTAATTTCAGGCCTCGACGGCTTGTCGTGGGGGATGTTAAGGCACGCTGCTATAATCGAGGGCATATAAGTGGGGCTTGGGGGGAGGCCAATGCAGGACGCAGGGGTGAACGAGCACGACGCGGAGCCCGCGGAAGCGAGCTGGTATCTGAGCCGGGACGGCCAACAGCATGGACCGCTCTCGGACCGCGAATTGACCTTGTTCGCCGAGGGCGGCAATTTCCAGCCCGGCGACCTTCTTTGGACGGCTGGGCTCGACGAGTGGAAGCCCGCAGATTCGATTTTCGGGCTAGCGCAGACCGAGGACGAGGCCGCTGCATCCGAGCCTCTCGCTGACGACACCGAGTTTCTTCCCGAC
>JARRPE010000202.1:0-3549 GCA_037383205.1 Methyloceanibacter sp. | reverse complement strand
AAACGAGCTCGTAGATCTGATTGTCCAGGTAACCCAGGAAATTGACCGTATCGACCTTGGGGAAGGACGTGACTATGACGGCCGCCGCGACCGAGCCCGCGATGCCCAAGATCACTTCGATGAGGATCGCGTCCCGGTTCTTGCTGCTACGCCGCGCGATGAGCAGCAGAACAAGCACGAGGACGACGAAGACGATGATCGAAATCATGGGTCAGATATAGCCCAAACGGGCCTTGCGGGCAGCGGGACGGCGATGAGGCGCATCGCCGCTTAACTTGGCCCGAGGACCCGAAAATGCAATTCAAGGGATCGCGACCGCCCTGCCCCGGCCGGCTGCCGTAGGCGTCAGTCGCGGACGTTCTCGAACTGAAGCGGCTGTTCGATATCGAGGCCCTTCACGAACTGGATGACCTCTTGGAGGTCGTCGCGCTTCTTCCCGGTGACGCGCAGCTCGTCGCCCTGGATGGCGACCTGAACTTTGATCTTGGAGCCCTTCACTTCCTTGACGATGCGCTTGGCCAGCTCCTTGTCGATGCCCTGACGCAGGAGCACGTTCTGCCGGACCGACTGTCCGGCGGCCTTCTCCACAGCCTGATAGTCGATCACGCCGGGTTCGATCCCGCGCTTGGCGAGATGGCCCTGCAGGAGTTCGTGCATCTGCTTCAGCTTCAAATCGTCGTCCGCGTGGATGACGATGACGCCCTCGTTCCGCTCGATCTTGGAGTTCGAGCCCTTGAAGTCGTACCGCTGGCTCATCTCGCGCGTCATATTCGCGAGGGCGTTGTCGACGTCGGGCATCTGCGTCTTGGAGACAATATCGAATGAGGGCATGGCGAGACCTCCGAACGGGGCAAACGTATGTTTCGCGCACATCTAACGAAAACCGGCGGTGGAGGTCCACTGCCGGTTCGCATTCTCTCGTAAGATTGTCGCCTGTGCTGGCCTTAGCCTGCGGCGCGGGCCACGCCGATCATGCCGAAGCCGGCTGCCGGCTCCACCTCGCGCCCGCGATCGGTCTCGCGCCCCTGGAGCGCCTCGATCTTCCGAAGCTCTTCCTCGGCCTCCTCGAGTTCGCCCTTGGCCGCGCCGAGCTTGGCCTCAAGGCCCGCCACCGACACCGCGAGATTGTCCCGGCGCTGCATGGCCGCCTTTGCGAAGGTCGGATAGGCGTAATGATTGACGTCCGAGATGCCGGCGCGCTCTTGCTCGACGGCGATCTGCCGGTCGAGATCCACCGCCATATCGTTGAATTCGGCGATCATGGACTCGATGTCGGCCACCTTGCGGCGCTTCTCGTCGACCTCGAAGCGCTTCAAACGAATGACTCCGTCGCGTGACTTCATACTCAATACCCTCAAGCCTGTTCGGGTCCGCGCGCGGGCACGGCCGCTACTCTACTGCCACGAGCCGGCTATCGGGCGTCCGGCAGTTCCCTACCCACGCCCTCATACGGCTAAAAACAAGTGTCAAGGACCGGTTCCCCCCGCCCCGTCATACAAGATCATCGCCGACAGGACTTAAGCGGCGGTAAACCATGTGAATTGCATCAAATCGATCATATCGGCCGGAAACGTCTGCAATCCGGGACGCGGGAGTTAGCGGATTTGGTTAGCACTATCCTGTTGATTAGTTTTTGTTAACTATTGGCCATTAACTTCTTGATTCGAAATTAACCAATCAGCGTCCGACGTATTGGGTCAGGGGACAGCCAGGATATGAGAATACGGGGGATATAAGATGCGGGTTCTTCTGATCGAGGACGATAGCGCCACGGCACAAAGCATTGAACTAATGCTGCAGTCCGAGGGTTTTAACGTCTACAAGACTGATCTCGGCGAAGAGGGTGTCGATCTCGGCAAGATTTATGACTACGACATCATTCTTCTCGACTTGAATTTGCCGGATATGAGCGGCTACGAGGTCCTGAAGTCCTTGCGGGTCAGCAAGGTAGCGACCCCGATCCTGATCCTTTCGGGCCTTGCAGGCATTGAGGATAAGGTTCGTGGCCTCGGCTTCGGCGCCGACGACTATATGACCAAGCCGTTCCACAAGGACGAGCTGGTGGCCCGTATCCACGCCATCGTGCGCCGGTCCAAGGGTCACGCCCAGTCGGTCATCCAGACCGGCGGTCTGAAAGTTAACCTGGACACTAAAACTGTCGATGTTAACGGCCAGCGGGTCCATCTGACCGGCAAGGAATACCAGATGCTCGAACTGCTCTCCTTGCGGAAGGGCACCACGCTGACCAAAGAGATGTTCCTGAACCATCTCTATGGCGGCATGGACGAGCCGGAACTCAAGATCATCGACGTCTTCATCTGCAAGCTACGTAAGAAGCTCGCGGCGGCGACAGGCGGAAAGCATTACATCGAGACGGTCTGGGGCCGCGGCTACGTGCTGCGCAATCCCGACGACGAGACGGATACCGGTACCGGCGAAGCCGCCGCGTAAGCCGTTCAAAGTCTCGATTGTTGGATACGAAATGGCCGGGCTCGTCCCGGCCATTTCTGTTTCTGCAGGCAGACGCGCTATCGCGCCTGAAGCCCAACTTCGTCCTCGCCGGACGTCGTGGTCACGCTCATGCCGGACGCCTGCGCTACCCGCGCCGCATAGTAGGGCTGTATCGAATGGGCATCGACCTCGCCCGTGGCATCGCCGGCAAGCAGCGCGACGACCTGGTCGCTGAGACGCGCGGCCTTCCCCGTCGCCGTCACAGTGAACGAAAGACCCGCGCCATCGCCGGCAATAACCGCTCGCACCATGCCGCCGCGCGGCAGCGCCACAACTCCGAGCCCAACCAGATTGAGCAAGAGCTTGACCTTGTTCTTCGGCAAAATGAGCGCGGGTCCGTCCCAAACGAGTTCATGTTTCTCGCTGGTCTTGACGAAGGCCTGCGCAACCTTTTCCGCGTCGCGGGTGTCGATCTCGGCCCCGGCCGATCCCGCCGCGCCGAACGCGATTCGCGCAAACTGCAGCTTGGCGGAGGCTTGGGTCGCGCTCTTCAAGATGAGATCCATCGCCGCCGCGCGCATCTCGTCGTCCGGTTCCTCGGCCAACATCTCCAAGCCGTTGGAAATGGCGGAAACCGGATTGATGATGTCGTGGCAGATACGGCTGGAAACCAGCGCCGTAAGATCGAGATCGCCGAGCGCGATCGGCTCCGACATGGCTTTCTCCTCGTCGCGACCGCAGGAAGACTGCGGAGTTATCATGGCCTGGCCATGAATTTCTGTTACAGGAAGGGCGCAATCATCAGAAATGAACTCGCGAACCGAAAACAGCCCTTTGGAGCATCTTGCCTTGTCAGCACCAAGACACACAACAGCGGTGCTTGCCGAGCCGGCAACCGTTTTCGACCTCCGTACCGCCGCACTCGTTGTCACTGACGCGGCCGCGAAGGCCGGGGCTGCGGAGACGACGTTGGGGGTGTCGACGGAGTTCCAGCGGGTCTCGGGACAACTCGGGGGCGTCTATCGCCTTGGGGCTGGGTACGGCGCCGATGGTGTCAAGGCGGACAGACTGGCTGACATGGACCGTGCACCGGCTGGC
>JARRPE010000201.1:0-3555 GCA_037383205.1 Methyloceanibacter sp. | reverse complement strand
CCCCGTGCGACTTCGGAAGAACACTCGGCGACGTAATGACACACACGCTCGAACTGGCCGCATTCAAAATCGCGCCGTACCCTGATCAGAATCAAAGTTGGATTTCGCGGCATCGTGTAGGCTTCCACCATGATGTCAGCACCCGGAACCCGGGGCGTGGACGGCATCCATGCCCAAGACCCGCATGCCCACGACCGCGCCATGATGGTCACGCGCCATCTCGAGGCCCGCGGGATTAGGGACGCCCATGTGCTCGCCGCGATGGCGCAGGTGCCCCGTGAGGTCTTTGTATCGCAGCCGCTCTCCGAATTTGCCTACGAGGACTCGGCCCTGCCGATCGCGGCGGGCCAGACTATCTCGCAGCCCTATATCGTCGCGCGGATGATCGAACTGGCGGAGATCCGCCCTGGCGACACCGTGCTCGAAGTCGGCGCCGGATCCGGTTATGCCGCCGCCGTGATGAGCCGCATCGCGTCGTCCGTCTATGCCATTGAGCGCCACGAAGAGCTTGCGGACCTGGCGCGCGAGCGGGAGGCGCGTCTCGGCTACGATAATGTGGAGATTATTTGCGGCGACGGCACGAAGGGATGGCCACAAGAGGCGCCCTTCGACGCCATCATCGTGTCGGCGGGCGGCCCGAAGGTTCCGGAACCTCTGAAGCGGCAGCTTGCTATCGGCGGGCGTCTCGTCATCCCCGTGGGCCGGGATGTCTACCAGACACTCATTCGGGTCCGCCGCACCGGCGAGGACACCTTCGAGCAAGAAGACCATGGCGGGGTGACGTTCGTTCCGCTGATCGGCGAGGAAGGATGGGAGGCGCCCAAGCAAGCCAAGGCCGAAACCCAAATCGATTCCGAGACATCAGGCTTCGCCAACGGGTTGCTCGCTCCCGCCCGGCAGGCAAGAGGCCCTCGCACAAGCCTCAGCGGCGTGATTGCCGGGGCCGCGGAGCCATTCGGCGATCTCACGGAGCTTGCCGCGCTGGCGGAACGCTTCGCGCATCGGCGGGTCGTACTGCTCGGAGAAGCAACCCATGGCACCGCCGAGTTCTACGAGGCGCGCGCGCGCATCACCGAGATGCTCGTCGCAAAACATGGGTTCAATGTCGTAGCCGTGGAGGCGGACTGGCCGGACGCCGCGGTCTACGACGCCTTCGTACGGGGCCGTCCCCGGCCCAAGATCCCCGAATGCGCGTTCACCCGCTTTCCCGCCTGGATGTGGCGCAACGGTCAGGTCAACGATTTCCTGCAGCGCTTGAAAGCCATCAACGAGAGCGTCGCGGATCCCGACAAGCGCGCGGGCTTCTACGGGCTGGACGTCTACAGCCTGGCGACATCGATTGGTGTAGTGCTCAACTATCTGGACCGTGTCGACCCTGAAACCGCCCGTATCGCGCGCGAACGTTACGGTTGCCTCGCGCCGTTCCGGTCCGACCCGGCACGCTATGGCCGGATGGCCCTATCGCAGGGCTACGCCTTATGCGAGACGCCCGTCACCGAGGCGCTGGTCGACCTGTTGAAGAAACGACTGGGTTATCTCGCCCGCGATGGCAGCGCTTTTTTTAACGCGGAACAGAATGCCCGCATCGTGGTGGCTGCCGAGCAGTACTACCGCATCATGTACTACGGCGCCGCGCAGTCTTGGAACCTGCGGGACCAGCACATGTTCGACACGCTGGAGCGCGTCCTCGAGCACCGCGGGCCCGACGCGAAGGCCGTGGTCTGGGCCCACAATTCCCATATCGGCGATGCGGAATTCACCGAGATGGGACAGGTCCGCGGCGAATGGAACATCGGCCAGTTGGCGCGGGCGCGTTTCGGCGAGGATTGCGCGCTCGTCGGTTTTGGCACAGATCGCGGCACGGTCGCCGCCGCCTCCAACTGGGATGAGCCGATGGAGATCAAGCGCGTGCGGCCCGCCCGCAACGATTCCTATGAGGGACATTCCCGCGAGGCCGGCATCGATGCCTTCTTCCTGGAGACGGGACCGGGGCAGAAGGACAGGGTGCGCGAAGCGCTTGCCGAACCCATGCTGGAACGGGCGATCGGCGTCATCTACCGGCCGGAGACGGAACTGCTGTCCCACTATTTCCAGGCGGAACTATCAAAGCAGTTCGACGCGTGGATCTGGTTCACCGAGACGCAGGCGGTCGACGCAAGGCCGCAAGCCCATCCTCATGGGCCTGACGAGACCTATCCGTTTGGATTGTAGGTGTGCTCGCGCGCAGCGCTCTTTAGGACTTCGAGACGATCTCGTTGTCTTCGCCCAGCAGGACGACGCTCGGGTGATAATTGCGGGCTTCCTCCGCCGGGAGCTGGCAATAGGCCACGATGATGACCTTGTCGCCCTTCTGGACGAGGCGGGCCGCCGCGCCGTTCACGGCAATCTCGGCCGAGCCGCGCGGCGCTTCGATCGCATAGGTGGTGAATCGCGCGCCCGTGTTGATGTTCAGCACATCGACCTGCTCATGCGGCAGAATCCCGGACGCATCGAGCAAGTCCCGATCGATTCCGATCGAGCCTTCGTAATGCATATCGGCGCCGGTCACCGTGGCCCGGTGCAGCTTTGTCTTCAGCATGGTCAGGAACACGTCTTTGCCCCAAGATTCCTATACGAATCCCAAGCGGGCCATTCGGCGGGCCCATCGCTCTAAGCAGAGCATATAGAGCAAGAGCCGGAGTGTTGCAACGCAACATCCGCGCGAATCTGGGATTTTCTACTCGTCAATTATGACAGTTCTAGAAAAAATCCTCGGTTACTGGCCGTTCGTGGGCGCAATCTCGGCATTGTGCCGCAGGGCCCACAGGCGCTTTGCCGCCGGGACACCCCGCAAATCGTGTAAGCCCATATCGTTCAGCCGGAACCCTGCGTCGGGGCGCGCGCGGCTGACCACCTGATCCGTCGCGACGATGGGCTGCCCCAGCAGCTTCGACATGTCTTGCGTCCGCGCGACCTCGTTCACGGCCCGGCCGATGACGCCGAATTTCAGCCGCTCGGCCGTGCCCGCATTACCGAACACCACGTCGCCGAAATGAACGCCGACACCGAAATTGATCTCGACGGCGCATTTGCAGTTCCGCGCCTGGGCCGCGGCTAGCCGCTCCTGCGCATTGAGGGCGGCCCGTAAGGCGGACGTCGCCGCCGCCTCTTCACCGGCGGCATCCGCCGGGAAAAACGCGAGGATGGCATCCCCGACGATGTCCAAAACCTGCCCGCCCTCCTCGATCACCGCCCCGGCCGCGCAATCGAAATAGACGTTCAGCAATTCGAGAAAGCCTTCCACGGACAGCTGGTCCGCCAGCCCCGTCGAATTGCGCAAGTCGCTGTACCACAGCGCCGCCGATAGCCGCTCGCCGTCGCCCCGCTTGATCGTGCCGGACAGGATACGCTCACCCACCAGCGGCCCGTGAAACGCGTTCAGGGTGTTCTTGGCGATCTGATCTTTGATCATCACCCGCAAGGCCAGCGACAGCGGGGCCAGGATCTTTTGCATGATCGTCAGGTCGCGCTCCGAGAAGCCGTCGGGCGATCTCGTCGACCAGGACAGCGCCAGCC